>NZ_JBEXEA010000034.1:0-87199 GCF_040606035.1 Streptomyces sp. NPDC005483 | reverse complement strand
AAACGCCCGGTTACATTTCGAACCCGGAAGCTAAGCCTCACAGCGCCGATGGTACTGCAGGGGGGACCCTGTGGGAGAGTAGGACACCGCCGAACTCCTTTTAGAGCTCTGGCTCTTGGGCACGCAGCCCAAGAGCCAGAGCTTTTTTGCGTTGAGGTAGGGTCAGGGGGCATCGTTGGCACGTTTCCCACAGGAGGCCCCCGGGTGGAGGTCCAGGAGACCCGGGTCCAGACGGACCGGGTCCTCACCATCCCCAACATCCTCAGCATGGCGCGGCTCGTTGGGGTGCCGCTCTTCCTGTGGCTGATCCTCAGGCCCGAGTTCGGAGGGCCGAAGAGTGACACCTGGGCGTTGCTGGTACTCGCGCTGAGCGGGATCAGCGACTACCTGGACGGCAAGCTCGCCCGGCGGTGGAACCAGATCAGCAGCCTCGGCCGGCTGCTCGACCCCGCGGCAGACCGCCTGTACATTCTCTCGACTCTGGTCGGCCTCACCTGGCGCGAGATTCTGCCAATCTGGTTGACGGCTGCACTGCTCTTGCGAGAGCTGGTTCTCCTGGTGATGGTGGGCATCCTCAGGCGCCACGGCTATCCGCCGCCCCAGGTGAACTTCCTCGGCAAGGCCGCCACCTTCAACCTGATGTACGCCTTCCCGCTGCTCTTGCTCAGTGACGGAACTGGATGGATCGCGTCACTCGCTGCTATTTTCGGATGGGCGTTCGCCGGATGGGGTACAACGCTGTACTGGTGGGCAGGAGTGCTCTATGTGGTCCAAGTCCGCCGCCTGGTCCGTGCGGACGCCGAGGCCGACTGAACTCGCCCATTGGCACGGCCGACGGCCGTAGCGGCTCGATGGCCCCCGGCAGAAAAGTGCGGGACAATCTGGACGGGTGAAGTCGGCTGGACCGTCATCTCTTAAGGAGGACGCTTCCGACATGAAGGCCGTCGTGATGGCCGGAGGCGAAGGCACACGCCTTCGTCCCATGACCTCGAGCATGCCCAAGCCGCTCCTGCCGGTGGTAAACCGGCCGATCATGGAGCACGTTCTTCGGCTGCTCAAAAGGCATGGGCTCAACGAGACCGTCGTCACCGTCCAGTTCCTGGCCTCACTGGTCAAGAACTACTTCGGTGACGGTGAAGAGCTCGGAATGGAGCTCTCCTATGCCAATGAGGAGAAGCCACTCGGTACCGCCGGAAGCGTCAAGAACGCCGAAGAGGCGTTGAAGGACGATGCTTTCCTCGTCATCTCCGGTGATGCCCTGACCGACTTCGACCTCACCGAGCTCATCAACTTCCACAAGGAGAAGGGTGCGCTCGTCACCGTCTGTCTGACGCGCGTGCCCAATCCGCTCGAATTCGGCATCACCATCGTCGACGAGGAGGGCAAGGTCGAGCGCTTCCTGGAGAAGCCGACCTGGGGCCAGGTCTTCTCGGACACCGTGAACACGGGCATCTATGTCATGGAGCCCGAGGTCTTCGACTACGTCGACCCCGATGTGCCCGTGGACTGGTCCGGCGATGTCTTCCCGCAGCTGATGAAGGAAGGCAAGCCGGTCTACGGCTATATCGCGGAGGGGTACTGGGAGGACGTCGGCACGCACGAGAGCTATGTGAAGGCGCAGGCCGACGTTCTGGAAGGCAAGGTCGACGTCGAGATCGACGGCTTCGAGCTCTCCCCGGGCGTATGGGTGGCCGAGGGTGCCGAGGTGCATCCCGACGCCGTTCTGCGGGGTCCGCTGTACATCGGCGACTACGCAAAGGTCGAGGCCGGAGCCGAGATCCGCGAGCACACCGTGGTCGGCTCGAACGTGGTCGTGAAGAGCGGGGCCTTTCTGCACAAGGCCGTCGTGCACGACAACGTGTATGTCGGGCAGCAGAGCAATCTCCGCGGCTGTGTCGTCGGGAAGAACACCGACATCATGCGCGCGGCCCGTATCGAGGACGGCGCTGTCATCGGCGACGAGTGTCTCGTCGGCGAGGAATCGATTATCCAGGGGAATGTGCGGGTCTACCCGTTCAAGACCATCGAAGCCGGTGCCTTCGTCAACACCTCGGTCATCTGGGAGTCCAGGGGCCAGGCACATCTCTTCGGGGCGCGTGGCGTCTCCGGCATCCTGAACGTCGAGATCACCCCGGAGCTCGCGGTCCGGCTGGCCGGCGCCTACGCGACGACCCTCAAGAAGGGTTCGACCGTCACCACCGCTCGCGACCACTCCCGTGGCGCGCGGGCACTGAAGCGGGCGGTCATCTCCGCTCTGCAGGCCAGCGCCATCGACGTACGCGACCTGGAGAACGTACCGCTGCCCGTGGCGCGGCAGCAGACCGCGCGGGGGAGTGCGGGCGGGATCATGATCCGGACGACACCCGGGGTGCCGGATTCCGTGGACATCATGTTCTTCGACGGGCGGGGTGCGGATCTTTCCCAGGGTAGCCAGCGGAAGCTGGACCGGGTGTTCGCTCGGCAGGAGTACCGGCGCGCGTTCCCCGGCGAGATCGGGGACCTGCACTTCCCCGCGAGTGTCTTCGACTCGTACACCGGCTCGCTGCTGCGGAACGTCGACATCACCGGGATCTCCGAGTCCGGGCTGAAGGTCGTCGTGGACGCGTCGAACGGCAGTGCGGGGTTGGTGCTGCCGAGTCTGCTCGGGAAGCTCGGGGTGGACTCGCTGACCATCAACCCGGGACTCGACGAGTCGAGGCCGACGGAGACGGCGGACGCTCGGCGTTCGGGGCTGGTGCGGTTGGGCGAGATCGTGGCCTCCGCACGGGCCGCTTTCGGGGTGCGGTTCGACCCCGTGGGCGAGCGGCTGTCCCTGGTGGACGAGAAGGGGCGGATCATCGAGGACGACCGGGCGCTGCTCGTCATGCTCGATCTGGTCGCCGCGGAACGGCGCAGTGGCCGGGTGGCGCTGCCGGTCACCACCACGCGGATCGCTGAGCAGGTGGCGGCGTACCACGGCACGCAGGTGGAGTGGACGACCACGTCGCCCGACGATCTCACCCGGGTCGGACGCGACGACTCGACGATCTTCGGTGGCGACGGCAAGGGTGCCTTCATCATCCCGGAGTTCAGCAGTGTCTTCGACGGTGCGGCGGCCTTCGTACGGCTGATCGGGCTGGTGGCGCGGACGCAGCTCACGCTCAGCCAGATCGACGCGCGGATTCCGCGGGCGCATGTCCTCAAGCGGGATCTGGCGACCCCGTGGGCCGTCAAGGGACTGGTGATGCGCAGGGTCGTGGAGGCGGCGGGTGATCGCTTTGTCGACACGACTGACGGTGTCCGGGTCGTGGAGACCGACGGACGCTGGGTGATGGTGCTGCCGGACCCGGCGGAGGCGGTCACCCATCTGTGGGCCGAAGGGCCCGACGACGCGTCCGCGCAGGCACTGCTGGACGAGTGGTCGGCGGTCGTGGACAGCGCCGGCCGCTGAGCCACGCACGCGTGCCGGACATGTGTCCCCAAGGGGGCCTGTCCGGCACGCCGATGGGGCCATTCGGAGGTAGGGGCCGCGACGTGCGACGATGTGCGGCATGCCGCAGCAGCCCCCCATTCGGAGCACCCCCACGCGCCCGTCGCGCCCGGACGCCTCCATGTCGCTGCTCACCAACGTCATGGACCACAGCCTCGACGACGGGTACGCCGAGGCCGCGGCCCGCAAGACGGCCGCCGGTGACGGCGGGCTGCCCAAGACGTTGCGGGCGAGGCTGGGTCTGGCCTTCGGCCTGGTGCTCGCCGCTCTCGTGGTCACCGTGGGAGCGGCGCAGGCGCGGGTGGCCGCTCCGGTCGTGGCCAAGGAGCGCGAGGAGCTCATCGACCGCATCGACCGCGAGACCGAGACGGCGGACAAGCTCGAGGAGAGCGTCGACCAGCTGCGCGACGACGTGAGCACACGGCAGCGCGAGGCGCTCAAGAAGAGTGGCGACAGCGGCCAGGCCGACCTCGTGGGCATCCTGTCCGGCGCGGTGGAGGTGCACGGACCGGGCGTCAAGTTGGTGGTGAACGACGCGAAGGAAGCCACCACGGGCGGCGACGGGAACCCGCGCGAGACCTCGGGGTTCTCCGACACCGGGCGGGTGCGCGACCGGGACATGCAGCGGGTTGTGAACGGGCTGTGGGAGTCGGGCGCCGAGGCGATCTCCATCAACGGACAGCGGCTGACCGCCCTGTCGGCGATCAGGGCCGCGGGTGACGCGATACTGGTCGACAACAAGCCGCTGGTTCCGCCGTATACGGTGCTAGCGGTGGGGGACGGGCAGCGGCTGAGCACCAGGTTCCAGGACAGCGCGGACGGCCTGTATCTGCACGCCCTGCAAGAGAACTACGGCATCCGGACCGCCATCTCCGCGGAGGACGATCTCCGGCTGCCGGCCGCACCGAGTGTGATCGTACGTACAGCAGAGCCGAGAACTGAGAAGGGCACATCGTGATCGCCGTACTGGGCCTCGTCGTGGGAGTCGTGGCCGGACTGTTGGTCCGGCCTGAGGTTCCGGCGGTTGTCGAGCCTTATCTGCCGATCGCCGTGGTGGCGGCGCTCGACGCCGTCTTCGGAGGGCTGCGGGCCATGCTCGACGGCATCTTCGACGACAAGGTCTTCGTCGTGTCGTTCCTGTCGAACGTGGTCGTGGCCGCGCTGATCGTGTTCCTGGGCGACAAGTTGGGCGTGGGTGCCCAGCTGTCGACCGGTGTCGTCGTCGTGCTCGGCATCCGGATCTTCTCGAACGCCGCGGCCATCCGCCGGCACGTCTTCCGGGCGTGACGCCGATGAGCGAGCAGGACGAGACGCCCAGCGGCGGGCTGCGCAAGGAACTGCCGGAAGAACTGCCGACGACGCCTGCCGAGAAGGCCGAGAAGGCCGTGGGGCCCGGCACCCCGGCCGCGGAGCCAGGGCTGACCGGACGTCAGCGGCTGGTGCAGGGTTTGTGGCCGCCGCGCGTTACCCGGGCCCAACTCATCGTCGCGGTGCTGCTGTTCGGCCTCGGGTTCGGCCTTGCCATCCAGGTGGCGTCCAACAGCGACAGCGACAGTGCGCTGCGGGGGGCGAGGCAGGAAGATCTCGTACGCATCCTCGATGAACTGGACGACCGTACTCAACGTCTTGAAGACGAGAAGCAGGGCCTCGAGAAGCAGCGGGACGAGCTGGAGAACAGCTCCGACCAGGCCGAGGAGGCCCGCAAGCAGACGGTCGAGAAGGAGCGGCAACTCGGCATCCTCGCGGGCACGGTGGCCGCGCAGGGGCCGGGCATCACGATGACGATCGACGACACCAAGGGCAGGGTCGAGGCGGACATGCTGCTCGACGCGATCCAGGAGCTGCGAGCGGCCGGTGCCGAGGCGATCCAGGTGAACGGCGTACGGGTCGTCGCGGGAACGTATCTGTCGGATTCGGACAAGAGCGTGAGCGTCGACGGGAACAAGATCACCGCGCCGTTTCGTTTCAAGGTCATCGGCAATCCGCAGGACCTCGAACCGGCGCTGAACATCCCTGGAGGCGTGGTGCAGACTCTTGAGAAGGAGCAGGCCACCGTTACCGTCGAGCGGTCGGACAAGATCGTCGTGGACGCCTTGCGAGCGGCGAAGCGGCCTGACTACGCTCGGTCGTCCTCTCAATGAACCGGGGGTGCATGGGGGGCATCCGGCCAGGGCATGAGGTTGCGGGGGGTCGGCGCACCGAATGGGTGGTGCGTGGTGGAAACTGTCTGGTGGCAACGGACGTTGTGAGGATGTCCGGGTCGACCGGTGTGTTCAATCAGGGTTCGTCCTGCCCCACGGGCGGGTCTGTTTCGGTCAAGGGGAATCGCCCGTGAAGTTGTTTCAGAAGTTGTTCGGCAAGAGCGCGCGAGAAGGTAGCGACAACGCGACCGCTCGTCATCGCGCACAGCCCGACGCCGAGGGCCAGCGCCCGCTGTTCCGGGACCAGGTCGCCGGCCAGGGTGGTGACGTTTCCGGAGGTCAGGGCGTGCCGTCTGTTGACCCTGCCCAGTCCGGCGGCATAGGTTTCGGACAGCCGTCAACCTCAAGTACGGGTGGAGGGTTTTCCCCTATGTCGGCCCTGGTGTGTACGAGGTGCGGTAACCGCAACGCGGAGAACAGCCGCTTCTGCTCCAACTGCGGCGCCCCGCTGCGGGCCGGAGCCGTGCCCGAGCGTCCCTCGGAGACGACCTCCACCATCTCCATCTCGGGACTCGAGGCCTACGACTCCGAGGTCACCGGCCAGACGCAGATGCCGGCGCTCTCCCCGGAGGCACAGGCGGCCGTCGACGCGCTCCCGCTGGGCTCCGCGCTCCTGGTGGTGCGCCGCGGGCCGAACTCGGGCAGCCGCTTCCTGCTGGACGGCGAGCTGACCACGGCCGGCCGTCACCCGCAGAGCGACATCTTCCTCGACGACGTCACGGTCTCGCGCCGGCACGTGGAGTTCCGCCGCGGCCAGGACGGCTCGTTCACGGTGTCCGACGTGGGCAGTCTCAACGGCACGTACGTCAACCGCGAGCGGATCGACTCGGTCGCTCTGAACAACGGCGACGAGGTGCAGATCGGCAAGTACCGGCTGGTGTTCTACGCGAGCCAGCGAGGCTACTGACCCTCCCAGGGAAGGTCCATGCTTCAAACACCGAGCGGCGGTGCCGGACACGGCACCGCCGCCACGGACAGTGGGCTGATGAGCATCGGCACCGTGCTGAACACGCTGCGCGACGAGTTCCCCGAAGTCACGATCTCCAAGATCCGTTTCCTGGAGTCCGAGGGCCTCATCGAGCCGCAGCGGACTCCCTCCGGGTACCGCAAGTTCAGCAACCGCGACGTCGAGCGCCTCGGCCATGTCCTGAGGATGCAGCGGGACCACTATCTGCCGCTCAAGGTGATCCGGGAGCATCTGGACGCCATGGAGCGCGGCGAGGCCGTCGCACTGCCCACGGTGGGCCGCCAACGGGACGGAGAAACGGTCCTGGAGGTCTCCGAAGGTCCGACCGCGGCCCGGATCGGCCGGGCCGAGCTGCTGGCCGCCGCCGAGATCGACGAGTCCCAGCTGACCGAGTGGGAGTCGTACGGGCTCATCACGCCGCTGCCCGACGGGGCCTACGACGCCGAGGCGGTGACCGTGGCCGCGCTCGTCGTGGAGCTCGGTCGGTTCGGCATCGAGCCGCGCCATCTGCGGGCGATGAAGGCGGCCGCCGACCGTGAGGCCGGGCTCGTGGACCAGGTGGTGGCCCCGCTGAAGCGCCACCGCAACCCGCAGACCCGTGCACACGCCGAAGCCCGTGCCAAGGAACTCGCGGGGCTCACGGTGAAGCTGCACGCGGCGCTTGTGCAGACCGCGCTCGGCGTACGCCTGCCCTGAGGGCCCCGGGCACCGGATCATCACCCGTTTCCTGCCCGACTACCCAAACGTCCCGGGCACGGCCTAGGGTTGCTGTGTGAACGAGCTCGATGTCGTAGGTGTCCGGGTCGAAATGCCCTCCAACCAACCGATCGTGCTTCTGCGTGAAGTGGGAGGCGACCGCTACCTCCCCATCTGGATCGGGCCGGGGGAGGCGACTGCGATCGCCTTCGCACAGCAGGGCATGGCCCCCGCGCGACCGCTGACCCACGACCTGTTCAAGGACGTGCTGGAGGCGGTCGGCCAGGAGCTCACCGAAGTGCGCATCACGGACCTGCGTGAGGGCGTCTTCTACGCGGAGCTGGTCTTCGCCAGCGGGGTCGAGGTGAGCGCGCGGCCGTCCGACGCCATAGCGCTGGCGCTGCGCACCGGGACGCCGATCTACGGCAGTGACGGGGTGCTCGACGACGCCGGCATCGCGATTCCGGATGAGCAGGAGGACGAAGTGGAGAAGTTCCGCGAGTTCCTCGACCAGATCTCCCCCGAGGACTTCGGCACCAGCAGTCAGTGAGGCAGCCGCGGCCGGTCCGGCGGATCAGTGGTCCGTGACGGGTCGGCCGTGTCCGGTCGTCCCCGAAATGCCGGCATTTGCCACCGGCGCGTGAGAGCGTCCTGCGGCCCGTTCGGAGCGCATTCGGCTAGCCTTTCCCCGCGGTGGGGTACGGCAAACCACTCCTAGGGTGATTATCACTCGGCGTGGCGATCGTTGACGCACCCCTGGTGACTGCCTACCGTCGAGAAGGCAGGTCAAGGACGGAGGTCGGCGTGAGAAGCAGCGGCGACGGTACGGCTGGGGGTGCCCCCGGACGGAGTCTCGGGGCAAGCGGTCCGTACCCTCCCCCAAGCTCTCAACTTCGGTCGAGTTGGGGGGATCCCCATCACGGCAGCACGGCCGATCACGCTCCGCAGCGACCGGCGGCCGTGCCGAGCAGCGGAGGGGCGACGTCCATGGCGTCCGAGCAGATCGGCTATCGCGGTCCCACGGCGTGCGCCGCGGCCGGCATCACCTACCGGCAACTCGACTACTGGGCGCGCACCGGGCTCGTGGAGCCGAGCGTGCGGCCCGCCCACGGGTCGGGGACGCAGCGGCTCTACAGCTTCCGGGACGTCGTCGTCCTGAAGATCGTCAAGCGATTCCTCGACACCGGGGTGTCGCTGCAGAACATCCGCACCACGGTCCAGCATCTGCGTGAGCGCGGTTTCCAGGACCTGGAGCGCATGACCCTCATGAGCGACGGGGCCACGGTCTACGAGTGCACCTCGCCCGACGAGGTCCACGCGCTGCTCCAGGGCGGCCAGGGGATCTTCGGGATCGCCGTGGGCGTCGTGTGGCGGGACGTCGAGAGTGCCCTGTCGCAACTGCACGGGGAGCGCATCGACACCGGGGAGACGCTCATCGGGCACAACCCCGCGGACGAGCTGGCCAGGCGCCGCAACCGGGCGGTCTGACGCTGCCCCCGCTCTCTCCCGCGGGGCATTGTCAGTGGCGTAGGGCAGCATCGGACATGTGAGAAAAGCGCCCACGATCCTGCATCTCGACATGGATGCCTTCTACGCCTCGGCGGAGCAGGCGTCCAAGCCGAGTCTGCGCGGGAAGGCGGTCGTCGTGGGCGGCCTTGGGCCGCGGGGAGTGGTGGCCACCGCGTCCTACGAGGCCCGGGTGTTCGGGGTGCACTCGGCGATGCCCATGGCCCAGGCGAGACGGCTCGCGCCGAACGCCGCATACCTCGTGCCGCGCTTCGGGTTGTACAAGGCGATCAGCGAACAGGTGATGGGGCTGCTGCGGGAGCTGTCGCCGCTGGTGGAGCCACTGAGCCTGGACGAGGCGTTCGTGGATCTGGAGGCCGGGTCAGCGGCCTGGGACGAGGCCTCGGCGCGACTGGTTGGGGCGAAGCTGCGGGCCGACATACGGGCCTTCACGGGGCTCACGGGGTCGGTGGGGCTGGCCGCGTCCAAGATGCTCGCGAAGATCGCCTCCGAGCAGGCCAAGCCGGACGGACTCGTGGTGATCGAGCCTGGCACCGAGCGGGCGCTGCTCGGGCCGATGTCGGTGCGGACGCTGCCCGGGGTGGGGCCGGCGACGGGGGACCATCTGCGGCGGGCCGGGATCCATACGGTCGACGACATCGTCGAGGCGGGGGAGGACGAGCTGGTCCGCCTGCTCGGGAAGGCGCACGGGCACGGGTTGTACGGCATGGCGCTGGCACGGGACGAGCGGGCCGTGGTGGCGGAGCGGGAGACCAAGTCGGTGTCCGTGGAGGACACGTACGACGTGGACATCCACGACCGGGTTCGGGTGGGGCTCGAGGTGCAGCGGTTGGCGGACCGGTGTGTGCGGAGGTTGCGGGAGGCCGGGCTGTCGGGGCGGACCATCGTGCTGAAGGTGCGGCGGTACGACTTCTCGACCTTGACGCGGTCCGAGACCTTGCGGGGGCCCACGGATGATCCCGCGGTGGTGCGGGAGGCTGCGCTGCGGTTGCTGGAGGGTGTCGACTCTACGGGGGGTGTGCGGCTGCTGGGGGTGGGGGTTTCGGGTCTTGCCGACTTCACTCAGGAGGATCTGTTCGCGCAGGCCGCGGGGGAGGGAGTGGATCATGCCGTCGAGGAGGTGGCTGATGACGTACCCGCTGAGGAGCGGGACGTGGTGGTCGAGCGGCGGTGGGTCGCCGGGCATGACGTGCGGCACGCCGAGTACGGGCACGGGTGGGTGCAGGGGAGTGGGCTGGGGCGGGTGACTGTGCGGTTCGAGACGCCGGATTCGGAGCCGGGGCGGGTACGGACGTTTCTTGTCGACGATCCTCGGCTGGAGTCGGCGGAGCCGTTGCCGTTGGTCGAGGTGTCGGGTTGCCACCCGCACCACCCGTGACGGTCTCGTCGTCGGGTGCGGGGGCCCTGTGGGGGTTGAACGCCGTCGGCGGCCGGCGGCCGACGGGGCGGTGGAGGATCGTCGGGCGGTGGTGGATCGTCGGCGGCTGGGGTGAGGCTGCGGAGGCCTGACGGGCTGTGGCGGGTCGGGGGGCGTTGTAGGGCGTTTGTCGGGACCGGTGGGTGCGCAGAGCGGCTGTCGGGGGCCGGGTGGGTTGGCGAGGCGTGTGGGGCGTCTGTCGGGGTCCGGGTGGGTCGGCAAGGCGTGTAGGACGTCCGACGGGCTGGGGTGGGGATGGAGGCGCGTGGCAAGGATCGGCTGGGCCGGGAGCGCTTGTCGGAAGCCGGGTGGGTTGGCGGGGCGTGTGCAGGGCGTCAGGCGGGGGTGTGGCCAAGGCCGGCGGGGTTGCAGGGCGTTTGTCGGGGTCAGCGTGGGGCGGCGGGCCTGTAGAGCGCGGGGGCGTGCGGCGAGGGGTGGCGGGCTGTGCAGGGCGGCTGGTGGGATCCGTGTGGGTCGGCGAGGCGTGTAGGACGTGGGGCGGGGCTGGGTGGAGGTCGGCGGGCAGGAGAACCCGGGGTGGGCTCTGGCGGGGCGTGTAGCAGGCGCGGCGGGCATCAGAGGGTGGGGTGGCTCTGGCGCGGCGTGTAGCAGGTCTGGCGGAGTTGGAGGGCGAGGGCGGCCGGGTTGTAGGGCGACTGGTGGCGTCTGTATGGGTCGGCGAGACGGGTGGGACGTCGGGCGGGGCTGGGGTGGGGGTCGCGGTGGGTATCAGAGGGTGGGGTGGCTCTGGCGCGGCGTGTAGCACGTCTGGCGGAGTTGGAGGGCGAGGGCGGCCGGGTTGTAGGGCGGCTGGTGGCGTCTGTTTGGGTCGGCGAGACGGGTGGGACGTCGGGCGGGGCTGGGGTGGGGGCCGCGGTGGGTATCAGAGGGTGGGGCGACTCTGGCGCGGCGTGTAGCACGTGCGGCGGAGTTGGTGGGCGAGGGTCGGCTGGGTTGTAGGGCGTCTGTTGGGGTCCGTGTGGGGCGCTGAGGTGTGCAGGACGTCCGGCGGGGCTGGTGGGCGAGGGCATGCAGAGCACGGGGCGGGAAGGCTCTGGCGAGGCGTGTAGCGCTCCGGGGGAGCTGATGGCTGGGTGGGCGGGGCGGTGGCTGAGGGGGGTGGGCCGGCGGTCAGGCTTCCGCGTCCTCCGTGCCTGCCAGCTTGCCGAAGTCCCGGTCCGGGGGTGGGGCTGGTGCGGTCACGTCGAGGCCGTAGTGGTGGTAGAGCTGGAGTTCCTGGTCGGGGGAGAGGTGGCGGCCGACGCCGAAGTCGGGGGCTTCCTTGATGAGGGTGCGGTCGAAGGGGACGCGCAGGGTGCCTTCGACCAGTTCGCTCGGCTCCAGGGGGACGAAGGCGTCCCGGGAGAAGAGGCCGGTGCGTATGGCGGCCCATTCCGGCACGCCGGTCGCGTCGTCGAGGTAGACCTCGTCGATGGTGCCGATCTTGGTGCCGTTGCGGTCGAACGCCTTGCGGCCGATCAGGTTGCGCGGATCGATGTCGGTCTGCACGTGCCCTCCACTTGGTCGCAACACATCCGAAGCGGTCGTAAGCACTACGAAAGAGCACATCGGGGTGTGCGGCCACTCGAAGACTCGTGCGTCAGCCCCGCTGGTAGGCTTGCCAGCGGCTGCTGACCCCGTGCGGGAGAGTCCTCCAGACACCATCGGAGGCGCCGAAGGAGCAAATCCTCCCCGGAATCTCTCAGGCTCACGTACCGCACGGACGAGGTCACTCTGGAAAGCAGGGCGGGCGTCGACGGCTCCCGCTCTCACCGACGGTGAAAGCCGGCGGCCTTCGGGCGGCCGGTGAAGCTCTCAGGTCGAGATGACAGAGGGGGAGGCCGTCGGGGTACCCGTGCCGGGGTACCCCTCGAAGGTCGCGTCAGACCAGGAGGCCTCCGCAATGACCGCCCATCGCATTCCGCTCTCCGAGCTCGAACAGGGAATCCCCTTCGAGCAGCGTCACATCGGCCCTGATCACGAGGCTCGGGCCAAGATGCTCGCGCAGGTCGGCTACGGCTCGCTGGACGAGCTCACGGCCGCCGCGGTGCCGGATGTGATCAAGAACGCCGATGCGCTGGAACTGCCCGGCGCGCGCACCGAGGCCGAGGTGCTGGCCGAGCTGCGGTCGCTGGCCGACCGGAACCAGGTGCTCGACTCCATGATCGGGCTCGGGTACCACGGCACCTTCACCCCGCCCGTCATCCTGCGCAACGTCATGGAGAACCCGGCCTGGTACACGGCCTACACGCCGTACCAGCCGGAGATCTCGCAGGGTCGCCTCGAGGCTCTGCTCAACTTCCAGACCATGGTCGCCGACCTCACCGGGCTGCCGACCTCCGGCGCCTCGCTGCTCGACGAGGGGACCGCGGCGGCCGAGGCCATGGCGCTGTCCCGTCGCATGGGGAAGAACAAGAAGGGGCTCTTCCTCGTCGACGCCGACGTGCTGCCGCAGACCATCGCCGTGATCGAGACCCGTGCCGAGCCGACCGGTCTGGAGGTCGTGGTCGCCGACCTCAGCGACGGGATCCCGGCCGAGGTCGCGGGGCGTGAGATCAACGGGGTGCTCGTTCAGTACCCCGGCGCCTCCGGGGTCGTACGGGACATCAAGCCGCTCATCGACCAGGCTCACGAGCTCGGCGCGCTGGTGACCGTCGCCGCCGATCTGCTCGCGCTGACGCTGCTGAAGTCGCCGGGCGAGCTCGGGGCGGACATCGCGGTCGGGACCACGCAGCGGTTCGGTGTGCCGATGGGCTTCGGCGGGCCGCACGCCGGTTACATGGCGGTGCAGGAGAAGTTCGCCCGGAGCCTGCCCGGGCGGCTCGTGGGTGTGTCCGTGGACGCCGACGGCAACAAGGCGTACCGGCTCGCGCTGCAGACCCGTGAGCAGCACATCCGCCGGGAGAAGGCGACCAGCAACATCTGCACCGCGCAGGTGCTGCTCGCGGTCATGGCCGGAATGTACGCCGTGTACCACGGGCCCGACGGGCTCAAGGGCATCGCCCGGCGGACCCATCGGTACGCCACCATCCTCGCGGCGGGGCTCCGCGCCGGTGGCGTCGAGGTGGTGCACGGGTCCTACTTCGACACGCTGACCGTGCGGGTGCCGGGCAAGGCCGCCGAGGTCGTCTCCGCGGCGCGGCGGAACGGCGTCAACCTGCACCTCGTCGACGCCGACCTCGTGTCCCTCGCCTGCGACGAGACCACCGCGCGGGCACAGGTGGCTGCCGTGTGGAACGCCTTCGGGGCCGAGGCCGACATCGAGGCGCTGGACGCGGCCACCGAGGAGGCGCTGCCGGACGCGCTGCTGCGTGGCGACGACTTCCTCACCCACCCCGTCTTCCACCAGCACCGCTCCGAGACCGCGATGCTGCGCTATCTGCGCAGGCTGGCCGACCGCGACTACGCGCTCGACCGCGGCATGATCCCGCTGGGCTCCTGCACCATGAAGCTCAACGCGACCACGGAGATGGAACCGGTCACCTGGCCCGAGTTCGGGCAGCTGCACCCCTTCGCGCCCGCCGAGCAGGCGCAGGGCTACCTGACGCTGATCCGGGAGCTGGAGGAGCGGCTCGCCGAGGTCACCGGGTACGACAAGGTGTCGCTCCAGCCGAACGCCGGTTCGCAGGGCGAGCTGGCCGGGCTGCTCGCCGTACGCGGGTATCACCGGGCGAACGGTGACGAGCAGCGGACCGTGTGTCTGATTCCGTCGTCCGCGCACGGGACCAATGCCGCCAGCGCAGTGATGGCGGGCATGAAGGTCGTCGTCGTGAAGACCGCCGAGGACGGCGAGATCGATGTCGAGGACCTGCGGGCGAAGATCGAGCAGTACCGCGACGAGCTGTCCGTGCTGATGATCACGTACCCCTCGACGCACGGTGTGTTCGAGGAGCACGTCGCCGACATCTGCGCGCAGGTGCACGAGGCCGGCGGCCAGGTGTACGTCGACGGGGCCAACCTCAACGCGCTGGTGGGGCTGGCCAAGCCGGGCCACTTCGGCGGTGACGTCTCGCACCTGAACCTGCACAAGACCTTCTGCATCCCGCACGGCGGCGGTGGCCCGGGCGTCGGTCCGGTCGGCGTACGGGCGCACCTGGCGCCGTATCTGCCGAACCACCCGATGCAGCCCGCGGCGGGCCCGGAGACCGGCGTCGGGCCGATCTCGGCCGCGCCCTGGGGTTCCGCGGGGATACTGCCGATCTCGTGGGCGTACGTGCGGCTCATGGGCGGTGAGGGGCTCAAGCGGGCCACGCAGGTGGCGGTGCTCTCCGCCAACTACATCGCCAAGCGCCTCGAGCCGCACTACCCCGTGCTCTACACCGGCCCCGGCGGGCTGGTCGCGCACGAGTGCATCATCGATCTGCGGCCGCTGACCAAGGCGACCGGGGTGAGCGTCGACGACGTGGCCAAGCGGCTCATCGACTACGGCTTCCACGCGCCGACCATGTCGTTCCCGGTGGCCGGCACGCTGATGATCGAGCCGACCGAGTCCGAGGACCTGGGTGAGCTGGACCGGTTCTGCGAGGCGATGATCGCCATTCGCGGAGAGATCGAGAAGGTCGGTTCCGGCGAGTGGGCCGTCGACGACAACCCACTGCGGAACGCTCCGCACACCGCTGGTGCGCTGGGCGGTGAGTGGGAGCACGCGTACACGCGTGAGGAGGCCGTGTTCCCGGCCGGGGTGTCGGTCGCGGACAAGTACTGGCCGCCGGTGCGGCGGATCGACCAGGCGTTCGGTGACCGGAACCTGGTGTGTTCGTGCCCGCCGCTGGACGCGTACGAGGACTGACCTGAGGCGATGAGGGCCCCGTTTCGGCGGGGCCCTTTTCTTTGCGCCGGCGTTTGCGCCGGGGCCGGGCCTACTCCGTCGCCAGTGACACTTCGGTCGACTTGATGAGGGCGACCACGGGGGTGCCGGCGGTCAGGGCGAGATCGGTCGCGGCGTCCGCGGTGATCGCGGAGGTGAGTTCGGCCCCCTCGACGGCGATCTTCACGGTGGCCATGGCGGGGCCGGTGGTCACGGCGGTGACCGTGCCCGGGAGCTGGTTGCGGATGGACACGCCCCGGACCGGGGCCGTGGCGAGGGACACCTCCGTCGACTTCACCAGGGCGCGTACGGGTGCGCCCCGGGTGAGGCCGAGTTCCTCGACGGCGTCCACGGTGATCGCGGCCGTGAGGTCCTGGCCGCCGTCGAGCCGGATCTTGACCGTCGCCATGGCCTCGCCCGGTGTGACGGTCGTGACGGTGCCGGGAAGCTGGTTGCGGATGCTAAGGATCATGGGCATCAACTTAGGGCGCTGTGCGGCTCCTGTCGGGTATGCGCGATCAGCCCGTGTGGACGCGCGGACGGCGGGCGCGGTCCGGTTCCGCCTCGCGCAGGACCTCTCGGGTGACGGGGGCTACCTCGCCCTGGCCGAAGAGGAAGAAGCGCAGGAACTGGTGGAAGGGGCTGCCCTCGGTCCATTCGAAGTACATGTGGGGGGTGCAGCCGGTGGTGTCACGGACGTGCAGGAGGAGTGCGGCCAGGGCGTTCGGGATGGAGGAGGACTCCAGGGTCAGGACGCGGTAGCGGCCGTGCAGGACCTCGCCGCGGACGGTGAGGCTCGCCTCGAACTCGGACGGGTCCAGGACGGTGACCTCGACGAAGACGAAGTCCTCGCCGGGGATGTCGTTGTCGGCGCGGATCTGTTCGATCTTGTCGCGGTATTCGGCCTTGTCCCGTCGGTCCGGCTCGTTGGCGATGAAGCGGATCTTGCGGCTGGCGATGTCCCGGATGAAACGTTCCGCCATGGCGTCGAGCGTCACGCTGGTCACGCGCAGCTCGAAGGCGCGCGCAAGCCGTGAGAGCAGCGAGACCAGGATGATGCCGGCGATGAAACAGGCGCCGATCTTGACGCCGTCGGGGCGTTCGATGACGTTCGCGACGGTGACGTAGAGGAAGACCGCCGAGATGACCGCGAAGCCGATCGTCCAGCCGCGCTGGCCGGCCTTGCGGGCCGCGATGGTCACCGCGATCGCCGCCGAGCTGATGAGGACCAGCACGCCGGTGGCGTAGGCGCCGCCCTGGGCGTCGACGTCGGCGTCGAAGATCCAGGTGACCAGGAAGCCGATGAGGGTGAAGACGATGACCATGGGGCGCACGGCGCGGGCCCAGTGCGGGGCCATGCCGTAGCGGGGCAGGTAGCGGGGCATCAGGTTGAGCAGGCCGGCCATCGCGGAGGCGCCGGCGAACCACAGGATGGCGATGGTCGAGATGTCGTAGACCGTGCCGAAGACGCCGCCCAGGTAGTCGTGGGCCAGGTACGCCAGCGCGCGGCCGTTGGCCGGGCCGCCGGACTCGAAGTCCTTCTCCGGGATCAGGAGGGTGGTGATGAAGCTGGTGGCGATCAGGAAGACGCTCATGATCAGGGCGGCGGCGGTGAGCAGTTTCTTGGTGTCGCGGATCCGGCCGGTGGGACGCTCCTCGGTGTCACCGGGGTCCCCCTTGACGTGCGGCATGACGGCGACGCCGGTCTCGAAGCCGGACAGGCCGAGGGCGAGCTTGGGGAAGACGAGAAGGGCCACGCCGACCATGGCGAAGATGTTGCCGTGCTCGGCGGTCAAGGCGCTGGACCAGTCGGTGATGACGTGCCCCGCGGTGACGACGTGCCAGAGGCCGACCATCACCACGACCACGTTCAGGGCGAGGTAGACGCCGACCAGGGCGACCGCGACGCCGACGGCCTCCAGGAAGCCCTTGAGGAAGACCGCACCGAGCAGCGCGACCAGGATGAGGGTGATCACCATCTGGTGGTTGTGCAGCGTGCCGGTGAGATGGGGGTTCTCGACCAGGTGGGTGGAGGCGTCGGCGGCGGAGAGGGTGATGGTGATGAGGAAGTCGGTGGCGGCGAAGCCGAGCAGCGTCAGGACGAAGAGTTTGCCCTGCCAGAAGGACAGGAGGCGTTCCAGCATGGCGATGGAGCCCTCGCCGTGCGGGCTCTCCTCGGCCACGCGGCGGTAGACGGGCAGGGCGCCGACCAGCGTGACGAGGACGAGGACGATGGTGGCGACGGGGGAGAGCAGGCCGGCCGCCAGTGCGGCGATGCCAGGCTGGTAGCCGAGGGTGGAGAAGTAATCGACGCCGGTCAGGCACATCACCCGCCACCAGGCCTGGCCCTGGTGCGGGGGCTCGGGCTCGGCGTGCGGGCCCGTGTGGCCGCCGCTCTTGCCCATGTCCGACAGGCCCTCCAGCATCCAGGAGCGCAGACGACTCGGGGGAGGGTGCTCGGTGGTGGCCATCGGGGGATGCTCCTAGGTACGGCTCGGCTCGGATCCGGCCGCCCGTCCGACGGCGGGACCAGCGTAAGCGGAGAGTGACGTTCGGGCCTTCGGATGGAGGGCGCAGGGGCGTCAAACTTCCGTTAAGACTCGGCCTGAGGGCCTCAGAGGTGCGTGATGAGCCAGCTGAGAGGGCGGTGCTCCCCGCTCGGTGTGCGGGGTGGGGCCGATCAGGCCAGGTGGACACGCAGCGTCATATCGGCGGGCGGGGTGGCGACAGGAAACCGTCCCTGAGGCGGAGATCTGCTGCGGAGGCCGGGGGGTTCCGGAGGTGCGGGGACGGGCATCTTCAGGGCCTGGTCGCGCAGTTGACGCTGGGCGTCGAGGGAAGTGTGACCACGTGGACGCCACCGATCACGTGGACGCCGCCGCCGGTCACCTCGACGCGCTCGCGCGGCCCGCGAAAGTAGCTCGCGTCACTGATCGTGTGGCGACGCGGACAGCTTCGTAATGTTCGCCGGTGCTACCGAATGTTTCGGCGGCGTGTGCGGGTCAGGTGGCGGCGGATGCGCGGCGGCTCGGTCGTCGGAGGTCACCCCCGGTCCCGGTGCGCTGCCGCCAGGTCGGGTCGGAATCACCGGCGCGGCGCGTGACCGTCACGAAGGAGCCCGCGCTTCGGCGCCTCGTCCCCCGAGGAGGCCGAGTGGGACGTCTCGGGATCGGTGCCGCACGGGAAGTGCTCACACGGCGACCCGCCCCCGTTCTCCGAACCAAGCCCCTTCGGGACGAGTTGGCGGCTCAGTCCGCGAACATTCCCTGTGCACAGGGGGTTGCCACCGTTTACCAGCTGTCTCTAGGGTGCGGCAGCAGCGAAGCTTTCTGGATCTACTCCGAAACTTTCGGACCGCAGGACGGACAAGGACGGCTCCGTCCCGTACCCAAGGAGCGCATCATGGGCGACCCGGCACTGTCCCGCCGTGGCTTTCTGGCGGCGTCCGCCGCGGCCGGTCTGGGCATGACGGCACTGACCGGCTGTGGCGGCGACTCGGACGGAGGATCGTCCGACGGGACGACCACAGTGGAGTGGTGGAACATCTCCACCACCGAGCCGGCGAAGAGTGTCTGGGCGAGCCTCGCCAAGAAGTACGAGGCGCAGAACCCCAAGGTGAAGATAAAGATCGTTCAGTTGGAGAACGACGCCTACAAGTCGAAGATGACGGCACTGACCGCCTCCGGGAAGCTCCCCGACATCTTCCACACCTGGGGCGGCGGCGTGCTCAAGCAGCAGGTCGACGCGGGGCTCGTCGAGGATCTGACCGAGCGGACCAAGCCGTGGGCCGACGGTCTGCTGAAGGTCACCAAGGAGCCGTACCTCCTCGACGGCAAGGTCTACGGTATTCCGTTCGACATGGGCATGATCGGCTTCTGGTACAACAAGAAGCTCTTCAAGCAGGCCGGTGTCAGTGAACCCCCCACCACCTGGGGCGGATTCCTGGAGGCCGTGAGCAAGCTGAAGTCGAAGAACATCACGCCGATCGCCCTCGCCGGCAAGGAGAAGTGGCCCGGCATGTACTACTGGGCCTACCTCGCGATGCGCACCGCCGGCATCGACGCGCTCCAGAAGGCGAGCGAGGCCAAGGACTTCACCGGCGCCGGGTTCGTCGAGGCCGGCCGGCACCTCAAGGAACTCGTGGACCTCCAGCCCTTCCAGAAGGGCTTCCTCAACGCCGCCTACTCCACCCCAACCGGCCAGGCCGCCGCCGTCGGCAACGGCAAGGCGGCCATGGAACTCATGGGCCAGTGGGCCCCGTCCGTGGAGGCCGACAGCGGCAAGGGCCTCGGGAGCGACCTGGGCTTCTTCCCGTTCCCCGCGGTCGAGGGCGGCAAGGGCGCCATCACCGAGGTGTTCGGCGGCGGCGGCGGACACGCCCTGCGCCGCGGCGCTCCGCAGGCCGCCGTCGACTTCCTGAAGTTCTTCGCCTCCGAGGCCACAGAACTCGAACTGGTCAAGAAGACCAGTGTCCTTCCCGTGCTCCCGAACGCGGAGAAGGCCATGACCGACCCCAACCTCAAGCTCGTACAGGCCCAGTTGAAGGCCGCCACCGGCTTCCAGCTCTACCTCGACCAGGCGTACGCCCCCGCCGTCGGCCAGGAGGTCAACGACAGCGTGGCCGCGCTGATCGCCGGCTCCAAGTCCCCCGAACAGGTCGCCCAGTCGATCACGCAGACGGCGAAGGAAGAGCAGTAGCCCGCGATGACCTCCACGTTCCTCGCAGACAAGCGGAGCGGTCCGGGCACCGATCTCCCGCCCCCGGAATCAGTCAGGGCCCGGGGGCGGGGCCGCCGGCGCGTGACGCACTGGCTCACCGCGGTCGGCTTCCAGCTGCCCGCCCTGGTGCTGTTCATCGGCATGGTCCTGCTGCCGATGCTGTTCGCGCTGTACGCCGCCTTCTTCCGCTGGGGCGGCTTCGGCATGCCCTCCGACTACGTCGGCGTCGACAACTTCACGTCGCTCTTCGACAACCCGGTCTTCCTCGGCGACCTGTGGCGCTGTCTGGTCCTGGTCGTGCTGTCCCTCGCGCTCCAACTGCCGTTCGCGCTCGCCATGGCGGTCCTGCTCAACCAGAAGCTGCGCGGCCGGGCCGTCTACCGGATGCTGTTCTTCGCGCCCTACGTCCTGTCCGAGGCGATCACCGGTGTGCTGTTCAGCATGGTCTTCGCCCCGGACTCCGGACTGGCCGACCACGTCCTCGGCGCGGTGGGTCTCGACGGCGTCGGCGGGCTGTGGTTCGCCGATCCCTCCTACGTCATGGCGACGCTCTTCCTGGTCATGATGTGGAAGTACTTCGGCTTCCACATGATGCTCTACCTGGCCGGACTCCAGTCCATCCCACGGGAGTTGACCGAGGCGGCGCTCATCGACGGCGCCGGCGCCTGGCAGCGGTTCCGCAACGTCACCCTGCCGCTGCTCGCGCCCACCCTGCGGATCAGCGTCTTCCTGTCCGTCATCGGTTCCATCCAGCTCTTCGACCTGGTGTGGGTGGTCACCCAGGGCGGCCCCGACCACCACTCCGAGACCATGGCCGTGACCATGTTCCAGTACGGCTTCAAGCGCTACCAGGTCGGCTACGCCAGCGCGATCAGCGTGGTCATGTTCGGCATCTGCCTCGTCTTCGCCCTCGCCTACCAGCGGTTCGTGCTCCGCCGCGACCTCGAAGGGGCCACCACGACGATGAGGGGGGACGGCAAGTGACCCGCCGTACAGAGGGTGTGCGCACCCTGCCGCTGCACGTGATCCTCGTCGTCGTCGGCGCGGTGATGGTCGTACCCCTGGGCTACGCCGTCCTGTCCGGGTTCAAGTCCACCGACGAGCTGTCCAGCAACCCCTTCGGGCTGCCCAAGCACTGGCTGACCAGCAACTACACCGACATCCTGACCGGGAGCGACTTCTGGCGACTGCTCGGCAGCAGCACGCTGATCGCGGTCGGTACGACCGTGCTGGTGGTCGCGGCGTCGGCGCTCGCAGCGTTCTCCTTCGCGCGGTTCGCCTTCCGCGGCCGGGAGGCGCTGTTCACGCTCTTCACGATGGGGCTGATGTTCCCCTTCGCGGTGGCGGTCCTCCCGCTGTTCCTGCTGCTGCGCTCGCTCGGCCTGCTGGACAACCCGCTCGGTGTGATCCTGCCGCAGGCGGCCTTCGGACTGCCGATGACGATCATCATCCTGCGGGCCTTCTTCCGGGAGATCCCCGGCGAGCTGGAGGAGGCGGCCACGCTCGACGGGTGCAGCCCCTTCGGCTTCTTCTGGCGGGTGCTGCTGCCGATGGCGCGGCCCGCGCTCGGCACGGTGTCGGTGCTCGCCGTCGTCACCAGCTGGAACAACTTCATGCTGCCGCTGCTGGTGTTCACCGACAACACGTGGTGGACGCTGCCGGTCGGTGTGCAGCAGTTCCAGGGCCAGTACTCCGCGGAGTACGCCCGTGTCTTCGCCTATCTCGTCCTGGCGATGGTGCCTGCCCTCGCCTTCTACTCGGTCGCCGAACGCCAACTCGTCGGCGGACTGACCGCCGGTGCCACGAAGGGCTGACGGCGGCGCTTTCACCAGTACGGCTCACCCACCCCCCGCACGTGAGGAGTCGCCCCATGCGCAAGAACCGTCTGAGACTCGTCGGAGTCCTGGCCGCCGCCCTGGTGGTCACCGGGCTCGGCGCACCCGCCCAGGCCCACGGCAAGACGCCCACTCTCGCCGACCTGGCCCAGCGCCACGGCCGTTACTTCGGCAGTGCCACCGACAACCCAGAACTCGTCGACGGGCCGTACAAGAAGATCCTCGGCAGCGAGTTCGACCAGATCACGCCGGGCAACGGTATGAAGTGGTACGCCACGGAACCCGAGCAGGGCGTGTTCGACTTCTCCCAGGGTGACGAGATCGTGAAGCTGGCCCGCGCGCACCACCAGAAGGTGCGCGGCCACACCCTCGTCTGGCACAGCCAGTTGCCCGGCTGGGTCACCTCGCGCGAGTGGACGGCGGCCGAGCTTCGGGCCGTACTGAAGA
The DNA here is from genome assembly GCF_040606035.1 of Streptomyces sp. NPDC005483. Classification (NCBI taxonomy): domain Bacteria; kingdom Bacillati; phylum Actinomycetota; class Actinomycetes; order Kitasatosporales; family Streptomycetaceae; genus Streptomyces; species Streptomyces sp. NPDC005483. Next base: position 65,114 of record NZ_JBEXEA010000034.1, on the reverse strand, counting down.
AGCACATCCAGACCGAGGTACGGCACTACCGGGGCAAGGTGTTCGCCTGGGACGTCGTCAACGAGGCTTTCAACGAGGACGGCACCTACCGGGAGACCGTCTTCTACAAAACTCTCGGCCCCGGTTACATCGCCGACGCCCTGCGCTGGGCCCGCCAGGCCGACCCCAAGGTCAAGCTCTACCTCAACGACTACAACATCGAGGGGATCGGGGCGAAGAGCGACGCCTACTACAACCTGGCCAAGGAGCTGAAGGCTCAGGGCGTCCCGCTCGACGGCATCGGCCTCCAGACTCATCTGGCGCTCCAGTACGGCTATCCGACCACCCTCGAGGACAACCTCCGCCGCTTCGCCGAGCTGGGCCTCGACACCGGGCTCACCGAGGTCGACATCAGGATGATCCTTCCCGCGACCGAGGAGAAGCTGGCCCAACAGGCCGAGTGGTACGCCGATTTGACCGACGCGTGTCTCGCGGTGCGGCGGTGTGTCGGGATCACGATCTGGGACTACACCGACAAGTACAGCTGGATTCCCGCCTTCTTCGAGGGCCAGGGTGCCGCGCTGCCGTGGGACGAGCAGCTCCAGCCGAAGCCGGCGTACTACGCGATCCGGGCGGCGCTGAAGTAGGGGGCGGGCTGTTCCGCCGGCGCCGCTCGCTCGGACTGACCGACCGGGGGAGTTGCGCTGCCGGGCGATCCGGATCGACAGCCCTGACGAGAGCCGGGCGGGGTTCGCCGGATACCGGGGGGATGTCCACGCCCGGCACCGGGGGCCCGCCCGGTCAGGCCGTGTGAGACGGGTGCGCTGGCGGGCTTCGACGGGGGCGCTCGTCCTGGTTCGGCTTGGTCAGGTTGTGTGAGAGCCCTCCAGTCTGCACGACGTCGGCGGTAGGTGATCGTCTTGGCCGGGCCCTCGTGGGCGGCTCGGCGGCCCAGTCGGGCACCGCTCGGCCACACGGCGGGTGAGGGCCCGTCTGCGGCGGATCCGTCTCGCGGGGGTGCGGCGGTGGCGGGCGGTATCGCCGTGGTGTCTCAGGCGGTGGCCGGTGGTGGGGTGCTCGGCCTCGTCCCGGGCTGTGGGGTTCGGTGGTGATTGGTGGTGGGGTGCTCAGCCCGATCGTGGTCCGTGGTCGGTCGGGTGGTGATTGGTGGCCGGGTGCTCGATCCCATCCTGGGTCGTGGTCTGTCGGGCGGTGGCCGGTGGTGGGGTGCTCGGCCTCGTCCCGGGCTGTGGGGTTCGGTGGTGATTGGTGGTGGGGTGCTCAGCCCCATCGTGGGCCGTGGTGTGTCGGGCGGTGGCCGGTGGTGTGGGGTGCTCGGCCTCGTCCCGAGCCGTGGGGGTTCGGGAGTGATTGGTGGTGGGGTGCTCAGCGCCACCGTGGTCCGTGGTCGGTCGAGCAGTGACCGGGGGCGCGGTGCTCGACCCCACGCCCGGTCGTGGGCCGTCAGATGGTGGGCGGGGGTGCGGTGCTCGGCCCCATCCACGGTCGTGGTGTGTGTCGGGCAGTGACCGGACGAGGCGGTGCTCGAACCCACGCCCGGTCGTGGGCCGTCAGATGGTGGGCGGGGGTGCGGTGCTCGGCCCCATGCAGGTCGTGGTGTGTCGGGCAGTGACCGGAGGAGGCGGTGCTCGACCCCACGCAGGGTCGCGGTGGGTCGGGTGGTGACCGGAGGGGGCGGTGCTCGACCCCGCGCACGGTCGTGGTGCGTCAGGTAGTGGGCGGGGGCGCGGTGCTCGACCCCGTCCATGGTCGTGGTGTGTCAGGTGGTGGGGTGCTCGGCCCCGTCCCGGGCCGTGGCCGGTCGGATGGTGATTGGTGGCTGAGGTGCTCAGCCCCACCGTGGTCCGTGGTCGGTCGGGCGGTGATTGGTGGCCGGGGGCTCCCACCCCATCCTGGGTCGTGGTGTGTCGGGCAGCGACCGGAGGGGGCGGTGCTCGACCCCGCGCACGGTCGTGGTCCGTCAGGTGGTGGGTGGGGGTGCGGTGCTCGAGCGCACCACCAGTTCTGTTCCGAGTTCCACGCGCGGTGAGTCCGGGCGTTCGTCGCGCGCCAGTTTGAGGACCGTGTGGACGGCCAGTTTGCCCATGTCGGCGAGGGGTTGGCGGACGGTCGTCAGTGGGGGCGCCGACCAGCGGACTTCCGGAAGGTCGTCGAAACCCACCAGGCTCATGTCCTGCGGCACCCTCAGACCACGCTGCCTGAGCGCCTCGATCGCGCCGAGGGCCATCTGGTCGCTGGCCGCGAACACGGCGGTCGGCGGCTCGGGCAGGTCCAGGAGCTTCTCGCAGCCCGCGAAGCCTGACTCCGGATGGAAGTCGCCGGGGACGACCAGCGCCTCGTCGAGGGTGAGACCGGCGCCCTCCAGAGCGGCCCGGTAGCCGTCGAGGCGGGCGCGGGAGCAGAGGAGTCGGGGAGGCCCGGCGATCATGCCGATCCTGCGGTGGCCCAGCGACAGCAGGTGTTCGGTGGCCGCGAGCCCCCCCGACCAGTTGGCGGCGCCGATGGTGGGGGCGTCCAGCGCGGGGGAGCCGGCCGGGTCGACGACCACCAACGGGACGCCGAGCACGCGCAGTTCGTCGTGAAGGACGGTGTCCAGGGCCGAGGTGACCAGGATGACCCCGTCGGAGGCGCGGGCGCGCAGGTTGCGCATCCACTCGCGGGCGTCGCCGGAGCGGCCGTGGATCGCGGAGACCACGGTGCCGACACCCTCCGCGTGGGCGACCTCCTCGACTCCCCGGATGATCTCCACCGCCCAGGGGCTGTCGAGGTCGTTGAAGACCAGGTCGAGCAACGAGGCCCGGGTGCCGGGGGCCGCGGGGCGCTTGCGGTAGCCGTATTGCTGGAGCAGTTCCTCGACCCGGGCGCGGGTGCGCGGGGACACGTCCGACCGGCCGTTGACCACACGGGACACCGTCGGCACCGAGACTCCGGCCTGCCGGGCGATCTCCGTGATGGTGACTCTGCCCCGGGGTCCGGCGTCGGCCTCGCCTGCTGTCACTTGCCCACCTCCGCGTCGGAGCCTCGAACGCGTCGGGCTCGAAACTTCCAGGAGTCTTCCGGAAAGGTAGGCCCATACACAAGGCGTCACAGGGAGTGATCGCCCACGGACATGCGTCGGGGCCGGTGCGCAGACGATCGCTGCGAGCCGGCCCCTCAAGGTCTCCGGGCGATCCGGCGGCCGCCCGGCCGTGCTCAGGCGGCCGTGGCCGCCGCGAGCGGGCGGTGCGGGGCGATGACCCGACCGTCGGGCAGGAGCTCACCGGTGTCCTCGAAGAGCAGAACGCCGTTGCACAGCAGGCTCCAGCCCTGTTCCGGGTGGTGCGCCACGAGGCGGGCGGATTCCCGGTCGGCGGAGTCGGCGGTGGGACACGGTGGCTGGTGCTGGCACATTGGTGGGATCTTTCGCTGTGTTGTGGTCATGACGTCCCCCGTTGCGATAACTCAGTCCGAACCCAGTGTTGCCCTACGAGCGTCAATCCGCAGGGATTTCGCCTCACCACTTCTTCACAGGTTGGAGACGCGTCACCCGGCCGGACGGTTCATCTCAACTGCACTGTCCCTTCGGGTGGTTCGAGGGGGTCGAATAGGGCTAGTCCACCTGGAGTCAGTCCCGCGTTCGGCTCGTACGAGCAATTACGCGCTCGTACGAGCAAATAACTTCTGTGTGGCCCCTGGGGGATTTCGTACGACCCTAATGGCGTCCGAGACACAGTCGTACCCCGCTACCCGGAATTCGGGGCGGGGTACGAGTGGGCGGGGCGAGGTTCAGGCGGGTGAGCCGAGCAGTGGGGCCGGAGTCACCCGATGGGTCAGCACCGGGAGCAGTTCGGCGGCCCGGTGCGGGCGGTGCGCGGCGATGCCGGGCGGGGCCGGTGCCAGCGGGACGAGCAGGTCGGTGGCGGCGAGGTCGCCGGTGTCGGCGCCCGCCGCGCAGTCGCCGTGCAGCCACAGCGCGAGCATGTACAGGCCCGGGATCGACAGCAGGCGCGGTTGGTAGGGCTGCTGCATCACCTCCGCCTGGCGCAGCGCGCTCTCGGTGGACGCGATGTAGGGGCCCTCGAAGAAGTGCGAGAACGCCCAGCCGTCCGGGGTCAGCATGGTCTCGGCCGCGGCCACCGAGCGCTCGCCGCAGCGGATCAGGAAGCGCCACCCGGCCAGCCTGGTGGCGGTGCCGTCCAGGACGTGTACGGGCAGGGGGAGCTCGGGTGTGACAGGTCCCTGGGCGCGCAACAGGGAAGGGGTCCGGGCCTCGCGGACCGCGGTGGGCGAGGCGAGTGCGGTGAGGACGGAGCGAAGTGCTGGTGCGGGAGCCGGAGGGACATGCAGCGGCATGGTGGGTCGCCTCTCATTCGACAGGCACGGTGGCGCGAGGGCGGGGGCGGACGACGCTGTCAGCTCACGGGGTCAGAGAGGCGGGGGCCGGGGTCCGGTGACGCGGGTGCGGGTGAGGACCGCCGTACGTCACCTGACGGCAGGATCGAGGACCGCGGGCGCCAACCCTCTGCCTTGTTCGCGGAGTTTATACGACATATGTTCACGCGATGTTTCGGCTAGCCGTTTCCGGCGTACCGGGCAAGGAGTCATTCGGTCGGCGATACGCGGGAATCATCCCGATGCCGTGACTACTCCGAGGCGGTGACCTCGGGGAATGCTCGGCAAGCGGTCGGCTTATTCTCGTCGGCGTTTTTCACGAGTTCATCGGGGCACTCGAAACTGCTGACAGCCGCATGCCGAGTGAATGTGCCACCGGTCACATCCGACAGCGTAGCGGGCTCGGGGCCGCGGCGGGACGTTATCGATCGTTCCGGCTGGGCATCATCCCATCTGAATCATGACGCAGCGAGGAGGGACCCTTCGATGGGGGAGAAGGTCGTGGCAGGCCAGTTCGACCTGTCCGATCGCCAGCGCTACCGCGCCAAGCTCCGGACGTGCCTGACGGGGCTGGAGCGGCTTCTGGCGGAGCAGCGGTTCGATCGCCCCAAGAACCTGATGGGGCTCGAGATCGAATTGAATCTGGTCGGCGCCGACGGTATGCCGAGAATGCTGAATGGAGAGGTCCTCGAACGCATCGCAAGCCGAGATTTCCAAACAGAACTCGCCATGTTCAACCTGGAAGTCAACATAGCCCCACACCGGTTGGGCGGCAGAGTATTCGACCGGCTCGCGGAGGAACTCCGTACCTCGCTGGCATATGCCGACCGTAAAGCGGGCGAGCTCGACGCGGGAATCGTGATGATCGGCATTCTACCGACCCTCGACCGGGACGACCTGGTCTCCTCCAACCTCTCCGACGTCGACCGCTACACCCTGCTCAACGACCAGATCGTCGCCGCGCGCGGCGAGGAGTTCGTCCTCGACATCGACGGGGTGGAACGCCTCACCTGCACCTCGAAGTCCATCGCCCCGGAGGCCGCCTGCACCTCCGTACAGCTGCACCTCCAGGTCACCCCCGGCCGCTTCGCCGACGTGTGGAACGCCGCGCAGGCGGTGGCCGGCGTGCAGATAGCCGTCGGCGCCAACTCGCCCTTCCTGTTCGGCCGGGAGCTGTGGCGCGAGTCCCGGCCGCCGCTCTTCCAGCAGTCCACGGACACCCGCCCGCCGGAACTCCAGGCCCAGGGCGTCCGGCCGCGCACCTGGTTCGGCGAGCGGTGGATCTCCTCGGCGTACGACCTCTTCGAGGAGAACCTGCGCTACTACCCGGCCCTGCTGCCGATCTGCGACGACGAGGACCCGCTGAAGATCCTCGACGAGGGCGGGGTGCCGTCCCTCGCCGAACTCGTCCTGCACAACGGCACGGTGTACCGCTGGAACCGGCCCGTCTACGACATCGCCGACGGTGTCCCGCACCTGCGCGTCGAGAACCGCGTGCTGCCGGCCGGCCCCACCATCACGGACGTCATCGCCAACGCGGCCTTCTACTACGGCCTCGTCCGCGCCCTCGCCGAGGAGCCGCGGCCCGTGTGGACCCGGCTGCCCTTCGAGGCGGCCGCGGCCAACTTCGACGCCGCCTGCCGCCACGGCATCGACGCGCGCATGCTCTGGCCCCGGCGCGGTCGGTACGGCGGCACCGTCGAGGTCGACGCGGTGAGCCTCGTACGCGACGAACTGCTGCCGCTCGCGGAGGCCGGGCTCGCGGGGTGGGGCGTCGAGGCCGCCGACCGGGACCTGTATCTCGGGGTGATCGAGGAGCGGTGTCGGCGCCGGGTCAACGGGGCGTCCTGGCAGGCGGCGACCTTCCACCGGGCACTGGAGGCGGGGCTGTCGCGGGACGCGGCGCTGGCGGCCACGACACGGCGGTACAGCGAGCTGATGCAGCAGGGAGAGCCGGTGCACACCTGGCCGGTCGGGCTGCCGGAGCCGGTGCGGCTGGGATGAGGGCCCTCGCCGAGTGCGGGGTCAGCCGCCGCCCTTGGCGCCCGCCGCCACGATCGCTTTCAGGATCACCGTGTGGATCTGGGCGGGGTCGTTGACCTGCTGGCCGGAGCCGCCGGTGGCCTCGGCGAGCTGCTGGGCTTCCGCGCGGTCGGCGTCGGGGCCCACGGCGATCACGATCAGGGGGACCGGGCGTGCCGGGCTGGAGAGCTTCTCCAGTTCGGAGACCAAGGCCCCGCGCGAGATGCTGCCGGGGTCCTGGTTGACGCCGTCGGTCAGCACCACCAGCGCGTTGAACTTCCCCTCGGCGTAGGAGGACGTCGCCGCCTTGTACGCGGCGAGCGTGGTGTCGTACAACCCCGTCGCGCCGCCCGGCACCGGCTCCAGGCCGCCGAACGCCGCTGACAGCCGCTCCCGTTGGGTGCCGCCCGCGGCCGTGCTGTCGCCCAGTCGGTTGGTCGGCACGAGGATCTTGTAGTCCTTGTCGCCGTCGAGCTTCGTGGAGAACTCCCACAGGCCGATCTCGTCCTCCTGGGTGAAGGTGGCCAGGGCCTGGAGGAGAGAGGCCCTGGTGACGTCCATCCGGGAGCGGCCGGTGCCCGGGACGGCCTCCGACATGGAGGCGGACGCGTCCACGACCGTGGTGATCCGCGCGCTCTGCACGGTGATCGTCCAGGTGCCGAGGGCCTCCTGGAGCGCTGTCGCGGAGGCGGGCTCACCGGCCGCCGCCGTGTACGGCTGCGGCACCTTGCCCCCGGCCTTCGCGACCAGTGAGGCCGACACCTGGTCGTCGGAGGTCCTGAACCCCCGGTCGGTCAGCAGCTGTTGCTGCTCGGGCTTGCGCAGATACGTCATGAAGCGGATCGCCGCCCGGCTCTCGTCCGTGCTCAGCCGTGTCTCGTCGAGGAGCGCGAACGGGTAGTCCAGCCGCGGTGAACCGTCCTCGGGGTAGAAGAAGTCCAATCCGTCCCCGGACTCCGCCGAGGAGTTGTACGCGAAGGCCGCCTGCTCGGACAGCACCAGCGCCTGGTTGCGCTTCGGATTGCCCTGCTCGGTGCCCGAGGAGTCCCGCGGCAGTGTCTCCACGAGCTGGCCGTCGCTGTCGGAGATGCGCTGCGAGAGCGACTTCATCATCGCCGCGGCCTGCGTCGCCCCGTTCTCGGCCTTTCCCGCCGCACTGCTGAGCCGGGTCAGGGCGAGCAGTCCGGAGGCGCTGCGCGCGGGGTCGGCGGCGCCCAGCTTGAGGGAGTCGTCCCGCAGGGTGGCGCCCGCCAGTTCGAGCCAGCCGTACGTCTTCTTCGGCCAGCCCAGCGACTTCGCTGCGGTCGGCACCATCGCCATCCCGACCGGACTGGAGGCGACGTTGCCGACGCGGGCCACCTCCGTGGCGCCGGAGTCCGCGGAGATCTGCTCCAGCCATACGTCCGAGTCCGGCACCCACACCTGCGCACCGGGGTCCTTGCCGGCCGCGAGCGTGTCCCTGACCTTGTACGACTCACGCGCGGTCACCGAGATGCCGACGCAGCGCCCGTCGGAGGTGAGGTTCTCGTCGTGGGCCCGCTCGGCCGCGGCGCGCAGCGCGGGGGCCACGTCGGGGGAGGCGGCGACCTCGATCCGTACCGCCTCGTCCCGGCAGGAGGAGCCGAAGGAGAGCAGACCGCCGTGGACGGCGGCGGCCGTACCGCCGGCGACGGTCAGGACGAGAGCCGTTGCGATGGCCACGGTGCGGCGGCGGCGCGCGCGTGGGCGGGGGTCGCTGCCGCCCGCCCCATACTGATCGGGCAAGCTGTGACGTCCCATGACGGTGGTGCCCCTCCCTGTCGACTCCCCGTGCCCGGACAGCCGTATCCGGCAGGAAGGGTGGGAGGTACGCCCCGTACGGCGTCCGTCCCCCCGACGGCCTGTCGCGCACGATCTTCGGAAGTGCTCACGATCTTCGTAAGTTCTTTCGAAGGACCCTAGCGGGGCGGAGTTGGGGATGAGGCTGGATTACTCAACTGGAGGCAGGTGTGCAGGCGGAGGAAGGGGCAGTGGCCGATTCTTTTCCGCAGATGGCGCTCTCACGGAAGTTCTTCCGTGCCGAGACGCTGCTCGTTCTGGGGCTTTCGCTCGGTGCGAGCGGTGTGTCCGCGCTGATCAGTTTTGTCGGATCGGTCACCAAACCTGGGGGTCTCAAGGACCAGGCGGCGACCCTCAACGCCTCGGCCGCGCCCGGCCGTCCCTGGCTGGATCTCGCCTGGCAGCTCTTCGGGATCGCGTCGGCCCTGGTGCCCGTCCTCCTGGTCGCGCACTTCCTGCTGCGCGAGGGGCAGAGCCTCAGGACCCTCGGCTTCGACCGCACCCGGCCCGGCTTCGACCTCGCCCGTGGCGCCGGGGTCGCGGCCGTGATCGGCAGCACCGGGATCGCCTTCTACCTGGCCGCGCGCGGGCTGGGCTTCAACCTCACCGTGGTGCCCGAGGCGCTGCCCGACGTGTGGTGGAAGTACCCCGTGCTGATCCTCTCGGCGATGCAGAACGCGATCCTCGAAGAGGTGATCGTCGTCGGCTATCTGCTGCGCCGGCTGAACCAGCTGGGCTGGACCCCCGGCACCGCCCTGGTGGCCAGTTCCGTACTGCGCGGCAGTTACCACCTCTACCAGGGCGTCGGCGGCTTCATCGGCAACATGGTCATGGGGGTGGTGTTCGTCTACCTGTACCGGCGGTGGGGCCGGGTGGGCCCCCTGGTGGTGGCGCATTCCCTGCTCGACATCGGGGCCTTCGTGGGATACGCGCTGCTCGCCGGGAAGGTGGGCTGGCTGCCGACCGCGTGATCAGGCGAGCAGCTCGCCCTCGATGACCGTGACCGCACGGCCCGTCAGCAGCGTGCGCTCACCGCGCAGCCCGGTGCGGACCCGGCCGGAGCGGGGCGAGGCCTGCAGGCCGGTGAGATCCGTACGGCCGAGCCGCTCCGACCAGTAGGGCGCCAGGGCGGTGTGGGCGCTGCCGGTGACCGGGTCCTCGTCGATGCCGACGTTCGGGAAGAAGCAGCGGGAGACGAAGTCGTAGCCCAGGTCTGGGTTCTCGACGCGGGCGGTGGCGATGATCCCGCGCTCCGAGTAGGCGGCCAGGGCCTTGAGATCCGGGCGCAGGGCGTGGACGGTCTTCTCGTCGGCCAGTTCGAGCAGCAGGTCGCCGAGGTTCGGGCCGGTGTCGAAGGCGGTGAGCGGCTCGGCGCCCAGCGCCTGCCCGACCCCCTCGGGAAGCGCGACCCGGGTGAGCGGGGCCGTCGGGAAGTCCAGGGTGATCGAGCCGTCCTCGCCGGGTGTGGCGACGAGGACACCGCTGCGGGTCGCGAACCGTACCGGATCCCGGTGGATGCCGGTGCTGAACAGCACGTGGGCCGTGGCGAGCGTCGCGTGGCCGCACATGTCGACCTCGGTGGCGGGCGTGAACCACCGCAGCGCCCAGTCGGCCTCGCCGCCTGCGGGGAGCCGGTGCGCGAAGGCCGTCTCGGCGTGGTTGACCTCCAGGGCGATGTTCTGGAGCCGCTCGTCGTCCGGGAAGGCGTCGTCCAGGAGCAGGACCCCCGCCGGGTTGCCGGTGAAGGGGCGGTCGGCGAAGGCGTCGACGATTCGGATGCGCATGGGCTGACGGTACGGCGTGGCCCCGCGCCGGGGACAAGGCCAATCCGGGGTCGCTGGACCGATTTCCCTCTCGATTTCGGCACCGTGAAGTGATCTGGCTCACAAGCTGTCACGGCGTCCGCGCCCCCGGTGTCTTGAGGCCGAACCCCTTGAGACGGAGGAGACACCATGAGCACCGAAGTCCTCGTGATCGGCGGCGGATACGCGGGCGTCATGGCGGCCAACCGCCTGACCCGGCGCGACGACGTGACCGTGACCCTGATCAACCCGCGCCCGAGCTTCGTCGAGCGGATCCGGCTGCACCAGCTGGTCGGCGGCTCCCACGACGCGGTCGTCCCCTACCGGAAGGTCCTCGCCGAGCGAGTCCGGCTGGTCGTCGACACCGTGACCGGGATCGACCCGGCCGGGCGCAACGTGAGCCTGGCGACCGGTGACACCCTCGGATACGACTACCTGGTCTACGCGGTGGGCAGCGGCAGCGCCGACCCGGACGTGCCCGGAGCGGCCGAGTTCGCCCACCCGATCGCCACGCTGGAGGACGCGCGACGACTGCGGCCCCTCGTCGACGCCGTGCCCTCGACGGCTCCGGTGACAGTCGTGGGAGCCGGTCCGGCCGGTATCGAGACCGCCGCCGAACTCGCGGAGGAGGGGCGCGCGGTGACCCTGGTCTGCGGTGGCGTGCTCGGCCCGTACCTGCACCCGCGGGGCCGGCGTTCGGTCGCGCGACGCCTCGCCGGGCTCGGGGTGACCGTGCTCGAAGGCCCGGGAACCAGGGTGACGGCCGTGGCCCGCGACGCCGTACGGCTCGACGACGGCCGTGAGCTGTCGAGCGAGGTGACCATCTGGACCGCCGGTTTCGGGGTGCCGGACCTGGCCGCGCGCAGCGGGCTGAGCACCGACGCCCTGGGCCGCCTGCGCACCGACGAGACCCTGACCAGCGTGGACGACGAGCACATCGTCGCCGCCGGCGACTCGGCGGCGCCGTCGGACCTGCCGTACCGGATGGGCTGCCAGTCCGCGGTACAGCTGGGCCCGCAGGCCGCGCAGACCGTGCTCAGCCGGATCGCGGGCGAGCGGCCCGCCCCGGTCGACGTCGGGTTCGCCGGCCAGTGCCTCAGCCTGGGCCGGCGCGTCGGGGTCTTCCAGTTCGCGCGCAAGGACGACAACGCGATCAGCCTCTACCTCGGGGGTTTCCTGGGGGCCAGGCTCAAGGAGATCATCTGCCGGAGCACTGTCTGGCAGCTGGGGTACGAGGCGCGCAAGCCCGGTGTCCGCACCTGGTGGTCGAAGGACGCCAAGCGCCGGCAGAAGCTGACCGAAGCGCGGGCCACCGCCACACAGGCGGCCTGAGCCACGCGCCCGACGGGGGAGGGAACCACACATGAGCGAGCACACCACCGATCCGGCGACCGAGACGTTCGTCGCCCACCGCAACCTGCTCTTCACGGTCGCCTACGAGATGCTGGGATCGGCGGCCGACGCGGAGGACGTCCTCCAGGAGACCTGGCTGCGGTGGGTCAGGGTCGACCTCGCGCAGGTGCAGGACCGCCGCGCCTACCTGGTCCGCATCACGACTCGCCAGGCACTCAACCGGCTGCGCACCATGACCCGCCGCAAGGAGGCGTACGTAGGACCCTGGCTGCCCGAGCCGCTGCTCACCGCGCCGGACGTGGCCGAGGACGTGGAGCTTTCGGAGAGCCTCTCGATGGCGCTGATGTGCGTCCTGGAGACCCTGTCACCGACCGAGCGAGCCGTGTTCGTGCTGCGGGAGGTCTTCGACGTCGACTACGACGAGATCGCGGCCGCCGTCGAGAAGACCCCCGAGGCGGTGCGCCAGATCGCCCACCGCGCCCGCCGCCACGTCGACGCCCGACGGCCCCGCAGGGCGGCCTCCGCCGGCGAGACGCGGGCGGCGGTGGAGTCGTTCCGCCGCGCGCTCGAGACCGGCGACCTCCAGGGACTGCTCGACGTGCTCGCCCCCGACGTCGTCCTGGTCAGCGACGGCGGTGGCGTCAAGCAGGCCGCGCCGCGTCCGATCGTCAGCGCCGACAAGGTGGCCCGCTTCATCAGGGGCGGTATCGCGAAGTTCACCGTCACGCTGACCGGCGAGACCACCGAGGTCAACGGCAGTCCGGCGCTCTTCCTGCGGGTGAACGGCGAGATCGACGGCGTCCTCGCGGTCCGTGTCGAGGACGGTCGTATCACCGGCCTGTACTACGTCCGCAACCCGGAGAAGCTGACCCGGGTCACCTCGGAGACTCCGCTGACCCTGCGTCCTGCGCCGACGGGGGAGTGACACTCCGCCGTTGAACGGCCGTCGAACGCCCCTTGCGCACACCCCTTGCGCATGCCCCTTGCGCACGCCCATTGCGCTCTCGACGTCGAGCATCCATTATCAGGATTCCTGTTAGTTTAACCTTGTAGCGATAGGTGCTCAGCCATGGCGTTCAGCCCCGGAATCCAGGCCAGGGGGGTCCAGCTCCTGCTCGGCCGCGTGATGTCCCGCGTCCACAAGGACCTGCGCTTCACCGACATCCCGGCGCGCACCGAGACCCTTCGGGTGGAGACCGGTGCCGGGCCCGTGACGTGCACCGTCTACCGCCCGCCGGCCACCGACGCGCCCGCCCCGGTGTACGTCAACTTCCACGGCGGCGGGTTCGTGGTCGCCCGCTCCGAGCAGGACGACCACATCTGCCGCTACATCGCCGCCAAGGCCGGCTGCGTCGTGATCAACGTCGACTACGCGGTCGCGCCGCAGCGACCGTATCCGGCACCCGTCACCCAGGCCTACGACGTCACCGCGTGGGTCGCCGAGAACGGCGCCGCCGGTGGCTGGGACGGTTCGCGACTCGCCGTCGGCGGACACAGCGCCGGGGCCAACCTGACCGCCGCGGTGTGCCGGCTGGCCAGGGAGCGCGGCACCTTCACGCCCCGGCTCCAGATCGTCGACTCGGCGCCGCTGGACCAGGTCGCCGACCCGGCCACCAAGCGGTCCCTGGTCGCCAAGCCGCTGCTCACCCCGCAGATCATGCGGATCTTCACCGCCGCCTACGTCCCCGACCCCGCCGACCGCTCCCACCCCCTCGTCTCGCCCGGACTCGCCGACGACCTCGCGGGCCTGCCGCCCGCCCTGGTCATCACCGCGGAGAACGACCGCCTGCGCGACGAGGGGGACGCCTACGCCAAGGCCTTGGAGGCGGCCGGGGTCCCGGTCACCCACCGCGTCTTCGAGGGTGTCGACCACTACTTCACCCACACGGGGCCGGTGGCGGCGGGAAGGGAGGCCATCGACCTGATGGCCACCACGCTGCGCGACGCCTTGAGCTGACGGCAGACAGGCGGCCAGGAGGTTGTTCCCCCAGGAGCGTGCGGTGTCACGGTCGTCGGGGCTTGTGCGCCAGGAACGTGGCGAACGACCTCTTGGCGCCTTCGGCAGGCTCCTGCAGCAGTCGCGCGGTGAGGACGAGTCCGGCTTGGTTCAGCAGAGTGACGATCCGGTCCGGTGGGAGTAGGTGAGACGCGTAGGACACCGGGTGGCCTCCGTAGGCATGCGTCGGGCGCAGGTGCATGTCGTCCCCCACGTGGCCGGCCACCATCAGATGGCCGCCGGGTGCGAGCGTGCGGTGGAATTCGGCGAACACGACAGGCAGCGACTCCGGCGGCGTGTGGTGGGTGGAGTAGTAGGCCAGGATGCCGCCGAGCTCGTTGTCCGGGATGGGCAGCGCGGTCATGGACCCTACGGAGAAGCTCAGGCCGGGGTGGGCTTGGCGGGCCAGCTCGATCATCTTCGGAGACAGATCGACGCCGAGTGCGGACACCCCCAGGTCCGCCAGATGCGCCGTGACTTTGCCGGGCCCGCATCCCAGGTCTGCGACCGGTCCGAGGCCGGCAGTCCGCACGACTTCGGCGAAGGAGGCCAGCATGGCGCGTGACAAGGGGTCCAGTTCCGCAGGGGCCTTGACGAGTTCCGCGTAGTCGGCGGCGACGGTGTCGTAGGACTCCCGGACCGCGGCAAGGTAGGAGGGCTCGTTCACGCGGGCGACTCTAGGGGAGGGCACCGACAGCCGGGCGGAGGGTCGCGTTGACCGATGCGTTCTCGGTAGCGGGGCCGCCTTGCGCAGGACCCTGGCGGGTTTCGCCCGCCGCGCGGACGGCCCCTGCGCCGGGCGGGCTTGAAACGAGTAAGGACGCCGGACGCGGCTGCTCGCGAACGTCTGGTCGATGTCGCGCTGCCGGCAGACCCCGGCGGCTGCTGACGGGTGACCGGGACGAGGGGTGCCGCCGACCTCCCGGATCGCGGTCTTCCCGCAGCTTGCCGCTGCGCACGCCCGTCGGTGGCAGAACCACGTCCTGGAGGAGCGTGATGCCACGCGGTGGAGTCCCTCGATCCCGACTACCGGACCTCCGCCGGAGACGCCCCGGCCATGTGAGTCGGCGGGCCGATTTCGCCGCCCACTGCAAACCTCGTGGCGATCGAGGCCGGGCCGAGGTGCCCGCATGCGGCCTTTTCGCACTCATGGTTGTGGCAGCGACGGCCGGACCGTGCTGGTCATCAGTCCGAAGCGGCGGCACGTGGCGACGGGGGAAACCATATGTACGGCCCGCTCGATGCTGACTGAGCCTGGTCCGGCGGGTGCCGACGTTCCCGTTCGCCGTGATGCCGGCCCACGACTCGAAGCGGACGTGCCGCCCGGTCGCCGCCACCCGGTGCCAGTCCAGGAAGGACGCTCGCCGCGCGAACGGCGGAACGGCGTACCGGATCGAGTGCGAGAGGGCAGCTGGGCAGGTCATGGGGCCTTGCCATGCGATCAGTTCCGATATATCGTTGAAGCATCGCGACAGATCAACGATGGAATGGAGTGATTGCGATGCGTTCCCACGGATTCGAGCGTGGACATGGTGGAGCCGGTCGTCGGGGCCGTGGTGGTCCCGAGAGCCTGCGCGGTGCCTTCGGGCCCTTCGGGCCGGGCGGTCCCGGTGGCCCCGGTTTCGGAGGGCCGGGCTTCGGCCCCGGGCCCTGGGGGCCGAGGGGGCGGGGTGGACCCAGGGGGAGGGCGCGGCGCGGCGACGTGCGCGCCTCGATCCTGGCCCTGCTCAAGGACCGGCCCATGCATGGTTACGAGATGATCCAGGAGATCGCCGAGCGCAGCGGCGGGGCGTGGAAGCCCAGTCCCGGCTCGGTGTACCCCACCCTCCAGCTGCTGGAGGACGAGGGGCTGATCGCCAGTGAGACCGAGGGCGGCAAGAAGCTGTTCGCGCTCACCGAGGCCGGCCGTACCGCGGCCGACGAGGGCCCCGACGCGCCCTGGGAGGAAGCCTCCCGCGGCATCGACTTCGAGGCACTCGGCGAGATCCGGCAGGCCGGCTTCGGTCTGATGGAGGCCTTCGGCCAGGTCTGGAAGACCGGCAGCAAGGAACAGCGCGAGAAGGCGGTGGCCGTCATCAACGAGGCCCGCAAGAAGCTGTACCTCATCCTCGCCGACGAGGACTGATCACCGGCGTACTGCGGCGAAAGGCGCCCCGGGAGGAGACTCCCGGGGCGCCTTCGTGTGCCTCGGGAGTCAGGACACCAGCCCGGCCAGCTTCCGCAGCGATTCGTTGAGGGCGGCGGTCCCCGAGTCCTTCAGCTTGCCCGCCATCAGGGAGACGGCGGCGCCCGTGAACTCGCCGTCGATACGGACCGTGGTGGCGTCGCCGTCGGGTGTCAGGGTGTAGCGCGTGGCCACGTTCACCGCCATCGGGCCCTTGCCCCGGATGGCGAACAGCCGGGCCGGCTCCACCTGGTCGATGGTCCACTCGACCTCGGCGGGGAAGCCCATGAGCTTCATGTTCTCCTGGAAGGTCCCGCCCGGTTCGAGGACCGTCGGGCCGCCCTTGGGGAAGCTGGTGTGGGTCGCGTTCCACTCCCCGTACGCGGACCAGTCGGTGAGCTGGGCCCAGACCTTCTCCGCGGGTGCCGGGATGCGTGCCTCCGCGCTGATTTCCGCCATGCGGCCACCTCTTCGTGTCGGGCTGTGGTGTCGCGGAAAGTAGCCGCAGGGGGCGCAACATTCAATACTGATGAACCGTCAGGAAGTGGGGAGAGGCGTTCAGCTCACCCCTCGTGTCTCCGCCGCGTCGATCAGGTCCCACGCGCCCGGGAACGGGCTCTCGTCGTGGCGGTGCCATGCCTCCCGGAACAGGTCGGCGAGCAGTGCCCCCTCCGGGGCGTACACCCGGTACACGTACCGCCTGCCGTCCACGGCCGGGAGTGTCACCAGCCAGCTCCAGCTCTCCACGCCTGTGTGGGACGACCGACGTCGCGTGGCGGTTGCGCTAGGGGCGCACGGCAAGGCGGCGCGCGCCCACCGGGACACCAGGGCGTGATGTCATCCGCAAGGAGGAGATTCCGGCCCCGGGCTCCGCTCTCCGTGGGACGCGAAGATGCTTCCTTTCGGGGATGTCCGGATTCGGCGGGGCTGATGAGGTGGGGGATGTGCACCCCCGTATCCCCCGGCAGTCGGCCCGCGAACAGAGCGGCCTGCCGCCGGTCGGTCAGGACGACGATGTCAGGCTCAGCGCGGAACTGACAGCGGTGGTGTCCGGTGCCCGCAGGCGCGCGCTGAGGGACGGGGACCGGCAGATCGACACCGCCCATCTGCTGCACTCGCTGCTGGACTCCGACGCCGAGGCGTACGCCGTCCTCGACGTGGAACCCCAGCTGCCGCGGCTCCTCGGGTACCTCGTGCAGCGCAGCATCGGCTACGGACTGCGCTGGCAGGGCACCGTCGAGGACTCCGGCGCGGTCCCCGTGGTGACGACGGCCGAGGGCTTCTCACCGCTCGCCGCGGGCGCGATGGAATACGCCTGCGCCCGGGCCGGGCACCGCGCCGACGGGCCCGCCCGCGGGATCGACCTGCTCGCGGCGATTTTGGTGGATCCCGGATCCCGGGCCGTCGAGGTGCTGACCCGGGCGGGGATCGACGCCCGGGCCGTCTTCGCGCGGATCGACGACCGCCTGCCCGGAGGGCTGTGGGGCGGCCCGCCCCGGTCCAGTCGCTGAGACAGGAGTCAACGAGGGTGACGCTCATGTCGTCCCCTGTCATCATGGGCCCGTGCACACGTCTGAGAGCAGCAGGGCAGCCGGTGACGGCAAGGGAGTCGGTCCCGGTGACGGCAAGGGTGTCGGGCTCGGTCTCGCGCTGGTGTCGGCGCTCGCCTTCGGCGGATCCGGGGTCGCGGCCAAGCCGTTGATCGAGGCGGGCCTCGATCCGCTCCACGTGGTGTGGCTGCGGGTGGCCGGCGCCGCCCTGGTGATGCTGCCGCTCGCCGTCCGGCACCGGGCGCTGCTGCGCAGCCGTCCCGCCCTGCTGGCCGGCTTCGGGCTGCTCGGCGTGGCGGGTGTACAGGCCTTCTACTTCGCCTCGATCTCCCGTATCCCGGTCGGCGTCGCCCTGCTCGTCGAGTACCTCGCCCCGGCCCTGGTGCTCGGCTGGGTGCGGTTCGTGCAGCGACGGCCGGTCACCCGCGCCGCCGCGTTCGGTGTGGTCCTCGCGGTGGGCGGGCTCGCCTGTGTCGTCGAGGTGTGGTCGGGACTGAGCTTCGACGCCCTCGGACTGCTCCTCGCGCTCGGCGCCGCCTGCTGCCAGGTCGGCTACTTCGTCCTGTCCGACCAGGGCAGCGACTCCGGCGCGGCCCCCGACCCGCTCGGCGTGATCGCGTACGGCCTGCTCGTGGGCACCGCCGTGCTGACCGCCGTGGCCCACCCCTGGACGATGGACTTCTCCGTCCTCACCCAGCGCGCCGACATGAACGGCACCCCGGTCGCCGCCGGACTGCTGCTCGGCTGGATCGTGCTGATCGCCACCGTCCTTGCCTACGTCACCGGAGTGGTCTCGGTACGCAGGCTCTCACCGGCGATAGCCGGGGTCGTGGCCTGCCTGGAAGCCGTCGTCGCGACCGTCCTCGCCTGGGTGTTGCTGGGCGAGCACCTTTCGGCACCGCAGATCGTGGGCGGCGCGGTCGTCCTGCTGGGCGCCTTCATCGCGCAGTCCTCGACGCCGGCCAAGGGCTCCCTGGAGCCGGTCGCCGCCGGTGGCACCGAAAGTCGGTTGTCCGCCCGGGAGAACGCCGCCTAGGCTCCCGGATCATGCACACGCGCATCCTCGTCATCGCTCCGCCGGCCGCCTGAGGCGGGCCCTCCGGAGACCACGCCCGGTCTGTCGCCGGGCTGAACGGTGCTGCCCGCAGACGAAGTCCGCGGACCCCGCCGGTGAGCGGGCGTCCTCTTCCGAACTTCCGCGCCTCGGCGCGACTGCGGAGAGAACACGTGTCGCATGCTTCCTCCGGCCTGCCCGTAGGGCGAGGCCTCATCTACCTGATCGTCGCCGGTACCACCTGGGGCACCGCCGGAGCGGTCGCCTCCCTGGTCTACCGGACCAGTGATCTGGGCCCGGTGGCCCTGTCCTTCTGGCGCTGCGCGGCCGGGCTGGCGGTGCTGCTCGCCGTCCGTCCCCTACGGCCACGCGCGCGTACGGCCGTCTCGGAACCGCTCGGCCGCAGGGCCCTGCGGGTCGGCGCGTCGGGTGTCGGCCTCGCGGTGTTCCAGACCGCCTACTTCGCCGCCGTACGATCCACCGGACTCGCCGTGGCCACCGTCGTCACCCTCGGCGCCGGGCCCGTGCTCATCGCGCTCGGGGCACGCCTCACCCTCGGGGAGCGGCTCGGGCGCGGCGGAGCCGTCGCCGTCGCCGGAGCACTGGCCGGACTCGGCGTGCTGATGCTCGGCGGTGGCGGCGCGTCGGTACGCCCCCTGGGCGTGCTGCTCGGGCTGCTCTCGGCGGCCGGCTGCTGCGTGATGACCCTGATCACCCGCGCCGCCCGGGCGGAGTCCGCCGGGACGTCCGTGGCGGTGTTCGCGGTCACCAGCCTCTGCCTGCTGCCCCTCGCACTGGCCGAGGGCCCGCTCCCGCACACGGCCCGACCTGCCCTGCTCCTGGTTCTGCTGGCCTACCTGGCGACCGTCCCGACGGCACTCGCCTACGGCCTCTACTTCGCGGCCGCCGCGGTCGTCCGCTCCACCACCGTCTCCGTGATCATGCTGCTCGAACCGGTGAGCGCGGCGGTGCTGGCCGTCGTGCTGTTCGGTGAGCGACTCACTCCGGCCGTCGTCCTCGGCACCCTGCTGATGCTGGGCGCGGTCGCGGGGCTCGCGGTGACGGAGGCACGCGTGCCCGCCTGACGGACCGAGGGGCCCTCCTCTGTGGAGGGCCCCTCGGCTCAGGAGCGTTGTCGCCGCAGCAGATGCTCGCGTGCTGCCGCGTCCCCGGGGCCGGCCCGGTCCGCCAACCTGTCCGCGATCCGGTCCCGCACCTCCGTGGTCCGGGTGCCGGCGTACTTGAACTTCGCCCGCACAGCGGTCACTTCGAGCCGCAGCCCGCGAATCCCCGACAGCATCCGCCCGTACGGCACCTCGCCCACCGCCACCCGCGCGGAGCCGCCCTCCGGCTGGAAGTGGCCGACCTGCCGGTTCAGCAGCACGGCCTTCTCGGCCGGGTCGTCCACCACGTGGGCCCGGCAGCGCAGTTGGACCGCCGCGTAGAAACTCGTGGGCGTGCCGTGCTCGGACGGGCCGTCCGGGTCTGCCTGCCAGGGGCCGGGGACGTACGCGTAGTCGTCGACGACGCTCAGCAGACAGTCCGGACTCGCCTCCAGCGCACCCCACAGCGGGTTGGGCCGCGCGAGGTGGGTGAGGACCTCGCCCCGGGCGGGGTCGTGGACGAAGTGCAGAGGCTGGACGAACGGAGGCTCGCCGGCGGGGCCGTTGACGGCGAGCTGTCCGAAGTCGTGGTCGGCGAGCCACTGTTGCCACTCGGCGTCGTCGCCGGCCGCGTCCCAGGGGTGGATCAGCATCACAGGACCGCCAGATAGTCCGGGACCTCGGTGCCGGGGACCAGGTCGGCGTCGGCGACCGGTGTGCCGTAGCCCTTGCGCAGCGGGACCACGCCGGCCCAGTGGGGGAGGGCGAGGTCCTCGGGTTCGTCGTTGACCCCGCCGGTGCGGAGCTTGGCGGAGACCTCGTCGAGGTCCAGGCGGATGACGGCGGTGGCGGCCAGTTCCTTCTTGTTCGCGGGACGGGAGTCGCCGGCCCGTCCCGGGACCACATGGTCGACCAGCGCGTCGAGGGCGAGGCGCTTCTCCTCGGGGTCCGTGACGTCGTACGCCAGTCCGTGCACCACCACGGACCGGTAGTTGATCGAGTGGTGGAAGGCCGAGCGGGCCAGGATCAGCGCGTCGACATGCGTGACCGTCAGGCACACCGGCAGCCCGGGGTCGGCCTTGCCGGTCATCCGCAGCGGGCGCGAACCGGTCGAGCCGTGGACGTAGAGCCGCTCGCCCACCCGCCCGTACAGCGTGGGCAGCACCACCGGGGCGCCGTCCCGGACGAAGCCGAGGTGGCAGACGTAGCCCTCGTCGAGTATCGAGTGGACCAGTTCCCTGTCGTACGAGGCACGGTCGGGGGAGCGCGTCGGGACGGTGCGGTCGGTCGGCGCGTAGCCGGTCGGCTCCGGCGTGGTCGCGGTGGTCCCCTGCATTGCGTTCTCCATTGCACTAGTGCATAGTCTGCTTTGTGCTAGGAGAATATCGGATCGAAGGGCGGCGCGCAGCGGAGATTGCGGCGAGCGTCGAGCGCGCGGTGGGTGCCGGGGAGCTGGAGCCAGGTCAACTTCTCCCTCCTATGAGGGAGTTGGCGACCGAGCTGGGCGTGAATCCCAATACGGTCGCGGCGGCGTACCGCACCCTGCGTGAGCGGGGGGTCATCGAGACCGCTGGGCGAAGGGGCAGCCGGGTCCGGTCGAAGCCGGCGACCACGGGGCGCGAGCACATCGGGGTGGAAGTCCCCGAGGGCGTGCGGAACGTGGCGAACGGCAACCCGGACCCCGCACTGCTGCCCCCGCTGGCGCCCGCCTTCGCGGCGGCCGCCGCACAGGGCGACCGGGAGCCGGTCCTGTACGGAGAGCCGACCGTGGACCCGGACCTGGCGCGTTCGGCGCGGAAGGCACTCGACGCGGACGGCGTCCCGGACGGCCCTCTGGCCCTGGCCTCCGGATCCCTCGACGTGATCGAGCGCATTCTGGCCGCCCACCTCAAGCCGGGCGACACCGTCGCCGTGGAGGACCCCGGCTGGGGAAGCCTCCTGGACCTGGTCCCGGCGCTGGGCCTGCGCATCGCTCCGGTGGGTGTCGACGACGAGGGGCCCCGCGCCGAAGACGTACGCCGGGCCCTGGAGGCCGGCGCTCGCGCCCTGATCGTCACCGACCGGGCCCAGAACCCGACCGGAGCCTCGGTGTCCGCCACGCGCGCGCGTGCCCTCCGTGCGGTCCTCGCGGACCACCCGGACATCCTCCTCGTCGAGGACGATCACGGCCACGGCATCGTCGACCTCCCCCTGCACCCCCTGGCCGGGGTCACCCGCCACTGGGCCTTCGTCCGCTCGGTGGCCAAGGCCTACGGCCCCGATCTGCGCCTTGCCGTTCTCACCGGCGACGAGGTCACCGTCGACCGCGTCCACGGCCGCCACCGTCTGGGCCCCGGCTGGGTCAGCCGCATCACGCAGCGGGCGGTGGTGCACCTGTGGGCGGATGGCGTCCTGGACACGGCTCAGGTGGCGGCGGCGTACCGCGAGCGCCGCGACCGGCTGATCGGCGCACTGGCGGAACGCGGGGTCGAGGCCCACGGCCGCAGTGGCCTGAACGTATGGATCCCGGTCCCGGACGAGACGGGTGCGGTGTCCCGTCTCCTGCACGCGGGCTGGGCGGTGGCCCCGGGCGCCCGCTTCAGGATGGGCGCCCCGCAGGGAATCAGGGTGACGGTGGCGACCTTGGCGGCCGAAGAGGCGTCGCTCCTGGCGGACGCGATCGCCAAGGCGCTGGGTGCGGGGTCGACCCGCAACTATGTGTGAGGGCGAGGTGAGTGTCTTCAGGCGGGCGGGGTGCGTGGGGGTTGCGGCTACGACTGCGTGGGCGTGGCCAGTGGCATCCGATCCGAAGTCGCTGGTAGCGAGGCGGCTACGGCCCTGTGACGGTGGCCAGTCGCGTCCGATCCGTAGCCGCCGCCAGCGAGTGGTTACGGCCGCGTGCGCGTGATCAGTCGGATCCGGCCCGCAGTCGCTGGTAGCGAGGTGGTTACGGCCCTGTGAGGGCGACCGGTCGCGTCCGATCCGTCGCCGCCGGCAGCGAGTCCTTAAGGCCGCGTGGGCGTGATCAGTCGGATCCGGCCCGCAGTCGCTGGTAGCGAGACGGCTACGACCGCGTGGGCGTCGCTAGTCGCATCCGGCCCGCAGTCGCTGGGAGCAGGTGGCCACGGCTCTGTGAGGGTGATCAGTCGCGTCCGATCCGTAGCCGCTGGTGGCGAGGCGGCTACGGCCCTGTGGGCATGGCCAGTGGCATCCGATCCGCAGCCGCCCACAGCGAGGCTGCTGTGGCCCACTGGGCGCGACCAGCCGCATCCGGCCCGCTGCCGCCGACCATGAGTGCCCCACCCCATCAGGCGCCCCGCCGGACCTGAGTGAGCGCAGCCCCCGCGAGGACGATCACCGCTCCCACCGGCGTCGACCAGCGCAAGGACTCCCCGAGCACCATCACCCCCGCCCCCGTGGCGATCACCGGAATGAAGTAGGTGACCATCTGCGCGGTCGTCGGACCCACCTCGGCGACGAGGCCGTACTGAAGGAGAAAGGCCACCCCGGTGCCGAGCGCGCCCAGCGCCGCGACGGCCAGCAGGGGCAGCGCGACGACATGCGTCGGCATCCCGCCGAACAGCCAGGTGACGACCGCCAGTTGCACCGTGGCCACCAGCAACTGCGCCCCCGTCAGGGATATGTGGGAGTACTCGACCCCCGCCAGCGTCCGGCGCACGTAGATCCAGCCGATCGGATAGCTGAGCGAGGCCAGCAGGGCCATCGCGGTGCCGGTGAAGTCCATCCCGCTGAACCCCTGCCACGCGCCGAGAACCGTCAGCACCCCCAGAAACCCGAGCCCGAGCCCCGCGACACGCACGCGCGTGGGCCGGTCCTCGGACAGCGCGACGAGGGACAGCAGCATCCCCCACAACGGCGACGTCGCGTTGCAGATCCCCGCCAGCGTGGACGGGATCGTCAGCTCCGCGTAGGCGAAGAGCGAGAACGGCAGCGCGTTCAACAGGAACGCGGCGACGGCCAGATGCCCCCATGTCCGTACCCCGCGAGGGAGCCGCGCCCGCTTCACGACCATCGCCGCCGCGAGCACCAGGGTCCCGCACAGCAGCCGCCCGAACGTCACCTGAAAAGGCGTGTACCCGTCGGTGCCCACCTTGATGAGCAGAAAGCTGAATCCCCAGATCAGCGAGAGCACGCCGAAGCGCAGGCGCCAGTCGAGGGCGGGGCGCGGAGAAGCCTGCACGGGCGCTGCGGTGACGGTCGCGGTGGTCATGCCGACCACGATCCAGCACATCACTTCGTAGCACAAGCGAGTATTTCAGTGCGATATCTCGTAGTATTGCTTACATGTTGAACCTGGAGCGCCTGCGCACCCTCGACGCCCTCGCCCGGCACGGCTCGGTCAGTGGCGCCGCCGAGGGCCTGCACATCACGACCTCGGCCGTCTCGCAGCAGATGTCCAAGCTGGAGCGCGAGGTCGGCCAGCAGCTCCTCGCCAAGAACGGCCGGGGGGTGCGGCTCACCGACGCCGGCCGGCTCCTCGCCGACCACGCGGCCCGCATCCTGTCCCAGGTGGAACTCGCCCAGTCCGACCTGGAGGCGCAACGCGGCCAGGTGGTCGGGGAGTTGAGGCTCGCCGCGTTCCCGACCGCCGCGCGCGGACTGTTCCCGGCCGCCATCACCGGACTGCGCTCGGCCCATCCCGGCCTGCGGATCAGCTCGCGCGAGATGGAGCCGGAACCCGCGGTTCTCGCCGTGATCCGCGGCGACCACGATCTCGCGGTCGTCCTGGACTGGTACAACAAGCCGCTGCCCATGCCCGAAGGGCTGGTGAAGGCATCGATCGTCGACGACACGGCCGACGTGGCGATGCCCGCGACACACCGCCACGCGCACCGGAGCGAGGTCGACCTGGAGGACTTCGCCGACGACGACTGGATCACCTGGGGCGAGGGCGAGTTCTGCGACGAGTGGCTGATGCACACCCTGCGCTCCAAGGGCATCGAACCGCGCGTCGCACACCGCGCGGAGGAGCACCCGACCCAACTCGCCCTGGTCGGCGCCGGACTCGGTGTGTGCGTGGCGCCCCGGCTCGGGCGCGGACCGGTCCCGGAGGGCGTGCGGACCGTGCCCGTGCGGCAGTCGGTCAGCCGGCACATCTACGCCGTGTGGCGCGCGGACGCCGACCGCCGCCCGTCGATCCGGGCGGCGGTCGAGGCACTGAAGTCGGCGGCGGAGAAGGCCGTTTGAGCCAGGGTCCGTGCGCTGCGCGGAACGCGCCCGCGTCCGCGCGGCGGACTAGGCGCTCAGCCGGCGGCGGAGAAGGCCGTTCGAGCCAGGGCCCGTGCGCTGCGGCGGAACGCGCCCGCGTCAGGGCGTCCGGCGGGCGCCGGCCCGAGCGGTCGGCGTCGTCCGCCGGACAGGCCTACGCCGAACCCAGCTTGCGGAAGTCCCAGGAGACGATCTTCTCCGGGGTCAGCCGTATCCACGCGTGCCGTCCGTCGTGCGGCATCTCCTCCAGGCGGAAGTTCTTGCGGGCGAACAGCGTCTCCGGGACGTCGAGTTCTGCGCACAGCTCGCCGGTGCGCGGAGCCTCGCCCACGAAGTCAACGGCGCCGGACAGCTCCACGCCCTGCAGTTCGTCGTACTCCTCACCCGTGTCGACCACGATCGCGACCCGCGGGTCGCGGCGCAGGTCGGTCCAGCGCTTGCTGCGCACGACCGAGTACAGCCACATCGAGGTGCCGTCCCAGGCGAACCAGAGCGTGCTCACATGCGGGGCGCCGTCGGCGGAGACCGTGGCGACCCGGCAGGTGCGCTGGCTGGTGAGGAACTCGTCCAGCTCCCCCGGCGTCATCATGATCTTCCGGCCCCTGCGCTGAGTGACGGTCATGCATCCCCCTCTGTCTCTCACGTCGTGTCAGAGGAGAGATCCTCTGACATCACGTCAGAAAAGGATGGGTCGTCTTCCGTCTCCACGCAATGGTGGCTAATGTCACCGGCTCCGGACCACCGGCTCCAGCCCACCGGCTCCGGAGCACCGGCGACGAGGGGGAACCGTGCCGTCGTACGACCGACTCAGCGAACTGCTCGATCCCGGGGCCACCGTCCTGCTCACCGTCGAGTGCCAGCAGGGCGTCGTCGGACCGGAGAGCGCCCTGCCCGAACTCGCCCGCGCGGCACGGACCTCGGGCGCTCTCGCCAACGTCGCCCGACTGGTCGCCGCCGCGCACGACAGCGGGGTCCAGGTGATCCACGCGATCGCCGAACGCCGTCCGGACGGGCGCGGCGCGAACCGCAACGCCCGCCTCTTCGGCGCCGCCGAACGCCTGCCCGTCCAACAGCTCGCCGGGACCACCGCGGTGCGGGTGGCGGCCCCGATCGAGGTGAGCGAGGAGGACTTCGTCGTACGACGGCTGCACGGCCTGTCGCCGATCCAGGGCACCGAGGTCGACGCGCTGCTGCGCAACCTCGGCTGCCGCACCCTGGTCGTGACCGGGGTCTCCGCCAACGTGGCGGTGCCCAACGCCGTCTTCGACGCGGTGAACCGCGGCTACCACGCCGTGGTGGTGACGGACGCCGTCGCCGGGGTGCCCTCCGACTACACCGCGGCGATGATCCGTCACACGCTCGCCCTCGTCGCCACCCTCGCGACCACGGACGAGGTGCTGTCCTGTCTCCAGCGCTCCCGCCGTGCCTGACCTCTCATGCGAGCGTGATGGAGTCGCCGCTGACGGTGATCTTCTCCTCGGGCAGCGGCTGGGTCGCCGGCCCCTTCTTCACGCTGCCGTCGGCCACCGAGAACTCGCTCTTGTGGCACGGACAGGTGATGACCCCGTCGGTGATGCCCGACACCGCGCATCCCTGGTGGGTGCACTTCGACGAGAACGCCTTGAACTGACCCGCCGTGGGCTGGGTGACCACCACGCCCGAGTCCTTGAAGATCTTGCCGCCGCCCTCGGGGATGTCCGAGGTCTTCGCCAGAACGCTGCCGCCGGCGGCCGTGTCCGACGACGAGGAGGGCTCGTCCTCCGACCCGCACGCGTTCAGGGTGAGGGCGAGCCCCGCCGCGCCGACCGCCGCCACGACGACCCGGCGACTGGGGGCCGATGCGGGATGAATCGATTCGCTGGCCATGCTGACGTCCCTTTCCACGGAATATTTCAAGTGCCCTGAGGTACGGCCCCGGAGTGCCTGTTGTTCAGACACCCCCCAGTAACCTGGGGCGATGCTCAAGGAAGCCATCGCGACCCGCTACATCACGCCCCTGCGTGAGGGTGGCTCGCTGCCGGGGCTCGTCGAGGCCGACGACCACGGGACGTACGTCATCAAGTTCACCGGCGCAGGTCAGGGCCGCAAGACGCTGGTCGCCGAGGTGGTGGCCGGAGAGCTCGCCCGCCGGCTCGGCTTCCGGGTGCCGCGGCTCCTGACGCTCGACCTCGACCCGGACCTGGGACTCGGCGAGCCCGACGAGCGAGTGCAGGAGCTTCTCAGGTCCAGCGGCGGCACGAACCTCGGCATGGACTTCCTCTCCGGAGCGCTCGGCTTCGACCCCCTCGCCTTCCCGGTGAGCCCCGAGGAGGCCGG
Organism: Streptomyces sp. NPDC005483; assembly: GCF_040606035.1. NCBI lineage: Bacteria > Bacillati > Actinomycetota > Actinomycetes > Kitasatosporales > Streptomycetaceae > Streptomyces > Streptomyces sp. NPDC005483. The sequence continues at coordinate 38,357 of NZ_JBEXEA010000034.1, read as the reverse complement.
CCGGATCGTCTGGTTCGACGCGCTGGTCAACAACGTCGACCGCTCCTGGCGCAACCCCAACCTGCTGTGGTGGCGGCGCGAGGTGTGGCTCATCGACCACGGCGCGACCATGATCTGGCACCACAACTGGCCCGGCGCCGAGAAGTCCGCCGCCCGTCCCTACGACGCCTCGGACCACGTCCTGAGGCCCTTCGCGCCGAATGTCGCCGCGGCCGCCGCCGAACTCGCCCCCCAGATCACCGAGGGCCTGCTGGCCGAGGTCACCGCCGAGATCCCGGACGCCTGGCTGGCGGACGAGCCCGGCTTCGACACCCCGGACGAGCTGAGAAGGGCGTATGCCCGGCCCCTGCTTCTGCGGGCCGCCGCAGTTCACGACCGCATCACGGGAATCGAGGGGGACAGGTGAGCGAGCGCCACATCCACATGGCGGGCAGCGTCGTCGAACGCCACGTCATCAGGGGTGGACGGAGCAGTGAGCGGGACGTCTTCGAGTACGTCCTGCTGCGGGTCGTCCCCCGGATCGAACGCGGCGAGGGCATCAACGCCGGCGTGCTCGTGTACTGCCGCGCCAAGGCGTACGTCGGTGTGCGCACCCACCTCGACGAGGCCCGGCTGCGGGCGCTCGACCCGGACGCGGACGTGGCCGGCGTGCGGGCGGCGCTCCAGGCCGTCGAGGTGATCTGCGCCGGGGGTGAGGGGGCCGGACCGGCTGCGCGGGACGACGCCGGCCGCCGCTTCCGGTGGCTCGTCGCCCCCCGCTCCACGGTCGTCCAGCCGGGCCCCGTGCACACCGGACTCACCCTGGATCCGGCGGCCGAACCGGAGCGCCTGCTCGACCTGCTGGTGAGGTAATGGATCACACCGGTCCCGTGGGACGTTGACACCGCGTGCCAGGGCTTCTAGCGTCACGTCTGCCGAAGGTACTAAGCGGTCGCTCACCAACCCGGCCGAACATTCTCAAGGGCGAGGAGAACCAGCAATGTCCACCACTGAGCAGCGGGTAGCCGTGGTCACGGGTGCCGCACGCGGCATCGGCGCCGCCACCGCCGTACGACTGGCGGCCGAGGGCCGCGCGGTCGCCGTGATCGACCTCGACGAGGCGGCCTGCAAGGACACCGTGGAGAAGATCACCGCGGCCGGCGGCCGGGCGATCGCGGTCGGCGCGGACGTCTCCGACGAGGCCCAGGTGCAGGCCGCCATCGCGCGCGTGGCCGAGGAGCTGGGCGCGCCGACGATCCTCGTGAACAACGCGGGCGTGCTCCGCGACAACCTGCTGTTCAAGATGAGCGTCGCCGACTGGGACACCGTCCTGAACGTGCACCTCAAGGGCTCGTTCCTGGTGACCAAGGCCGTTCAGAAGCACATGGTCGACGCGGGCTTCGGCCGAATCGTCAACCTGTCCTCCTCCTCGGCGCTCGGCAACCGCGGCCAGGCCAACTACTCCGCCGCCAAGGCCGGTCTCCAGGGCTTCACCAAGACCCTCGCCATCGAGCTCGGCAAGTTCGGCATCACCGCCAACGCCGTCGCCCCCGGCTTCATCGCCACCGATATGACCGCCGCCACCGCCGAGCGCGTCGGCATGGGCTTCGAGGAGTTCAAGGCCGCGGCCGCCACCCAGATCCCGGTCGCGCGCGTGGGCGAGGCCGAGGACATCGCCAACGCCATCGCCTTCTTCACGGGCGAGGCGGCCGGTTTTGTCTCCGGCCAGGTGCTGTACGTCGCCGGCGGACCGCTCGACTAGGGAAACGGGACCATGACTTCGCAACTCCCCGAGCCTTCGGGCAAGGTCGCGCTCATCACGGGCGCCAGCCGCGGTATCGGCTACGGCGTCGCAGAGGCGCTCGTCGCGCGCGGCGACCGGGTGGTCATCACCGGCCGCACCGAGGACGCGCTCAAGGAGGCCGTCGAGCAGCTCGGCTCCGAACGCGCCGTCTATGTCGCCGGCAAGGCGCACGACGAGGAGCACCAGCGGGTCGCCGTCGAGCGCGCCATGGACGCCTTCGGCCGTGTCGACTACCTGATCAACAACGCCGGTACCAACCCGGTGTTCGGGCCCATCGCCGACCTGGACCTGAACGTGGCCCGCAAGGTCTTCGAGACCAACGTGATCTCCGCGCTCGGCTTCGCGCAGAGGACCTGGCACGCCTGGCAGAAGGACAACGGCGGCGCCATCGTCAACATCGCCTCCGTCGCGGGCATCGCGCCCTCGCCCTTCATCGCCGCCTACGGGGTCAGCAAGGCCGCGATGATCAACCTCACCCAGCAACTCGCGCACGAGTTCGCGCCCAAGGTGCGGGTCAACGCGATCGCGCCTGCCGTCGTGAAGACCAAGTTCGCGCAGGCCCTGTACGAGGGCCGGGAGGAGGAGGCGGCCGCGTCCTACCCGCTGGCCCGGCTCGGGGTGCCCTCCGACATCGGCGGCGCCGCGGCCTTCCTCACCTCGGCGCAGTCCGACTGGGTCACCGGCCAGACGCTCGTCGTCGACGGCGGCATCTTCCTCAACGCCGGCGTGGGCTGACCTGCGTCGCCTCGGCACGGGCGCCCGTTGACACCGACGGCGCCCGTGTCGATGCACAAAAGCCTCACAGGGGCTATACAGGGTCATCACCGATGTGACGATCAAAGCGCCTGTGACGGAACCGGTTGAGTGTGCGGGGCACTGCGGTATGTTTTGCCGACTCTCGGCACGGCATCTCGAGGAGCAAGCGCGTGTTCAAGCGGAACCGATACCTGCCGCCTCTCGCGGCACTCGTGTCCATATCCACGGTGGCCGGATGTGGCGTGTTCTCCTCGGACTCCTCCGACAGCGGGAAGCCGATCGTCGTGGGGACCACCAGCGCCCCGGCCACGCTGGACCCGGCCGCCTCCTGGGACAACTCCTGGGAGCTGTTCCGCAACGTCTATCAGACGCTCCTGAACTATTCCCCCGGTGTGTCCGACCCCGAACCCGACGCCGCCGAGCACTGTGAGTTCACGGACTCGTCGAGCACCGTGTACAGCTGCACGCTGCGGGAGGGGCTGAAGTTCTCCAACGGCCACACCCTGGACGCCAAGGCCGTCAAGTACTCGTTCGACCGGATCAAGAAGATCAACGTCAACGGCGGCCCCGCGGGCCTGCTGGGAACGCTCTCCCGGGTGCAGGCGAAGGGCGATCGCGAGGTCGTCTTCCACCTCAGCCAGCCCGACGCCACCTTCCCCCTGGTGCTCACCACGCCGGCCATGTCGATCGTGGACCCCGAGGAGTACTCCGCGACCGCGATCCGCAAGGACGGGAAGATCAGTGGCTCGGGGCCCTACAGCCTCGACTCCTACCAGGAAGGCGAGAAGGCCGAGCTCGTCCGCAACGACAACTACAAGGGCATCGCGGACCGCAAGAACAAGGCCGTCACCATCCGCTACTTCAAGCAGTCCGACGAGCTGGTCAAGGCCCTCAAGGACAAGGAGATCTCGGTCGTCTACCGCGGACTGGGCGCCTCCGACACCGTGGACATCGAGGTCAACCAGCAGAAGGAGGGGCTCCAGCTCATCGAGAACCCCACCACCGAGATCAGCTACCTGGTGTTCAACCCCCGCGACCCGTGGTCCGCGAAGCCCGCGGTCCGCAAGGCCGTCGCCCAGATCGTCGACCGCCCGGCGCTCGTGCACTACGTCTACAAGGACACCGTCGAGCCGCTGTACTCCATGGTCCCCGCCGGACTCACCGGCCACACCACGAGCTTCTTCGACGACTTCGGGGACCCCAGCGTCGCCAAGGCCAAGAAGCTCCTCACGGAAGCGGGCATCACCGAGCGGGTCCCGCTGACCCTCTGGTACACCAGCGACCGCTACGGCTCGACGACCAAGCCCGCCTTCCAGGAGCTGAAGAAGCAGCTGGAGGCCTCCGGTCTGTTCACGATCACCCTCAAGAGCCGCCCGTGGAAGACCTACGTCGAGGGTTACCAGAAGGGCGAGTACCCGGTGTTCGGGCGCGGCTGGTTCCCCGACTTCCACGACGCCGACAACTTCATCGCTCCCTTCGTGGGCAAGCAGAACGCCCTCGGCACCCCGTACGACGCCCCCGAGATCACCGGCAAACTGCTGCCGGAGTCGCGCGCGGAGAGCGACCGCGGAGCCGTGGGGCCCCAGATCGAGGAGGCCCAGCAGGTCTTCGTGGACGACGCGCGGCTGGTGCCGCTGTGGCAGGGCAAGCAGTACGTGGCCGCGAGCGAGGAGATCGCCGGCCTCGAGAAGGTCATCGACCCGGCGACCATGATGACCATGTGGGAGCTGTACTGGAAGACCAGCTGGTAGCGGCGACTGTCAGTGCGCGCCTGTAGGTTCTGGAGTCTGCAAGTGACCGCACATCGTGAGGAATTGACGTGACCGACACCGCCATGCTGCCCGAGTCCTGGCGCGGGGTTCTGGGCGACGAACTGCAGCAGCCGTACTTCAAGGAGCTGACGGAGTTCGTCGAGGACGAGCGGGCGCAGGGTCCGGTCTACCCGCCCCGCGAGGAGGTCTTCGCCGCCCTCGACGCGACGCCGTACGACAAGGTGAAGGTCCTGATCCTCGGCCAGGACCCGTACCACGGCGAGGGCCAGGGACACGGCCTGTGCTTCTCGGTCCGCCCGGGTGTCAGGACCCCGCCCTCCCTCCGGAACATCTACAAGGAGATGAAGGAGGAGCTCGGTCTGGAGATCCCGGACAACGGCTACCTCATGCCGTGGGCCCAGCAGGGCGTCCTGCTGCTCAACGCGGTGCTCACGGTCCGCTCCGGGGAGGCCAACTCGCACAAGGGCAAGGGCTGGGAGAAGTTCACCGACGCGGTGATCCGCGCGGTGGCCGAGCGGCCCGACCCGGCGGTCTTCGTTCTGTGGGGCAACTACGCGCAGAAGAAGCTCCCCCTGATCGACGAGAGCCGGCACGTGGTGGTCAAGGGCGCGCACCCCTCCCCCCTGTCGGCGAAGAAGTTCTTCGGCTCCCACCCGTTCACGCAGATCAACGAGGCGGTCGCCCAGCAAGGCCACGACCCCATCGACTGGACCATCCCGAACCTCGGCTGAGCCTTCCACCGGGCCGATGCCATGCCGGGCATCGGCCCAGTCTCACGCTGATCCGCGACGGAGACCCGTCGGCGAGCGCCAGGACCGGTTCCGGGAGTGGTTTCCCGCTAGCGGAGTGAATGTGGTCCGACGGTGACGCGGACCCGTCGGGACGGGGAGCGTCATGGGGAGGGGCTGGTCGGCTCGGGTGGCGCGTGCCGATTCCGGGATTGGTTTCCGGTCCGGGAGGTTGAGTGTGGCCTGGTGGGGGAGTCGCTGGGCGGAGATGGTGGTGACGCGGACCTGTCGGGACGGGGGGTGTCTTGGGGAGGGGCTGGTCGGCTCGGGTGGCGCGTGCCGATTCCGGGAGCGGTTTCCGGTCCGGGAGGCCGAGGAGGACCCGGTGGGGCAGCCGCAGGAGGGAGAACGCGGTGACGTGGGCGGAGCCGCCCCGTGAACACCCACAGCGTGCTGGAGGCGGCACCCGACGACGGCGCCGCAGATGGGCGTACCCCGCCACGCGCCGCCGACATGATCCGCCGGACAGGCCCTAGCGTCGGGGGGACAGCGACGACAGCCGACCAAGGCCCGGAGGACGATTTGACGGAGCGACAGGAGCAGACGGCGCCGGATGCCGTGATGACACGCATCGGGCAGGTCGTCATGCTGTGTCACGCGGGGGACCGCGAGGAGGCCCGCCACCGCTTCCTGGCCCTGTGGGCGGAGATCGGCGAGGACGGCGACCCCTTGCACCGCTGCACCCTGGCGCACTACATGGCCGACGCCCAGGACGACCCCTGCGACGAACTCGCCTGGGACCTCAGGGCGTTGACAGCCGCCGAAGAACTCACCGAGGACCGGCCGGCCCGACACGAGCACGCCCTCGCCGTGCGCGCCCTGTATCCCTCGCTGCACCTCAATCTGGCCGCCGACTACGCACGGCTGGCCCGCGCGGATGCCGCCCGCACCCACCTGCGCCGGGCCCGCAGGGCGGCAAACGCCCTGGGGGAGGACAGCTACAGCGACGGTGTGCGGGCGGCGATCAGCAGACTGGAGCTGCGGCTCGGCGAGGGGGGATCCGGTGACGGACGGTGGGGGCCGCCGCCGCAGCGGCCCTGAGACCCGGGCGCCTCAACGCCCGTAGGTCTGGTCGCAGATGACCGACTGAGGGCTGCCCTCCTGCCAGCGGCCGTACTTCCTGCCCAGCGCGCACACGTCCTTCGGGCCCTTGGGAACCGACTTGGGGACCGATTTGGCCACGTCCGGGATCTCGACCCGCGGCTGCCGGTGGTGCGGCGCGTCCGGATGCCACGGTCGCGGATGCGCCGGGTGCGCGGGGCGCTCCGGGTGCGCCGGATGCGCGGGTGCCGGCTGTCGGTCTTGCGGCTGCGGGGAGCCCGCCGCCGTCCCCCGGTCACGGGGCGAAGTTCCGCCCGGCTTCGAGGACGGGGACGGGTCGATCATGGACAGGGCCTCCTGGGCCGGGGCCTGCACGATCTGCGGCTTCGCCTGACCGTCCGGACGGGCGTCCCCCGGTCCCGGAAGCTGCGACGGTGCCGTCGCCGGCGGCCCGGACACGGGTGGACGCTGGACCGTCACACATCCGGTGAGGGCCGAGACAGCCACGGTGACCAGGAGCGTTGCGGTAGTCGTGGTTCGATGCACCCGCGTCACTCTGCTGGGTCGGGCGGCCTCGGCGACAGCGGACGAGCGGAGGTTGCCCCGCACGGGTGATCTCCGTCCCCGTACGGCGTGCTCATGCCTCCCGGTGCTGACGTCAGTCGCCGGTGGCCCCGTCGATGCGCTCGCGGATCAAGTCCGCGTGGCCGTTGTGACGGGCGTACTCCTCGATCATGTGGGTGTAGAGCCAGCGCAGGTTGAACCGCTCTCCGGTGCGGCGGTGCTTGCCCACGGTGACGTCGTCCAGGCCGAAGCGGGCGGCGTTCTCCCGGCTCTTCTCGATCTCGGCCTGCCAGGTGCCGTACGCCTCCTGCCAGGTGTCGGCCTCGGTGAGGCGGAACTCGCCGTCCGGGTCGGCCTCGCTGTAGTAGATCGGCCCCGCGTCCTCGTCGGCCAGGACCCGGCGGAACCAACTGCGCTCCACCTCCGCCATGTGCCGCACCAGACCCATCAAGGAGAGCGTGGACGGCTCCACCGAGGCGGTCCTGAGCTGGGCGTCGGTCAGGCCCTCGCATTTCAGGGCCAGGGTCTGCCGGTGGTAGTCCAGCCAGCCCTCCAGCATGCTGCGTTCGTCGGCGGTGGTCGCGGGTTCGGCGCGCTGAGTCGTCATGCTCGCATCCTGACCCACCCCACCCCTCACCACCAGCGGTTTCCCGGTCACCGGCCGGGGTCCGTCGCGGCCGCCGTATGCTTCCGGCAGGGCCCTGCCCCGACAACCCTGAGGAGTCCACGTGAAGGTCGGCTGCATCGGACTCGGTGACATCGCGCAGAAGGCGTATCTGCCGGTGCTCGGCGGCCTGCCCGACGTGGAACTGCACGTGCAGACGCGGACGCCCGCCACGCTGGCCCGGGTCGCCGACGGGCTCCGCCTGCCCGAGGGACAACGGCACCGGGACCTCGACTCGCTGCTCGCCCAGGACCTCGACGCCGCCTTCGTGCACGCGCCCACGGTCGTGCACCCCGAGATCGTCGCGCGGCTCCTGGAGGCGGGCGTACCGACGTACGTCGACAAGCCGCTCGCCTACGAACTCGCCGACTCCGAACGGCTGGTGGCGCTCGCCGAGCAGCGGAACGTGAGTCTGGCCGTCGGCTTCAACCGGCGGTTCGCCCCCGGGTACGCGCAGTGCGCCGAGCACCCGCGCGAGCTGATCATCATGCAGAAGAACCGGATCGGGCTCCCGGAGGAGCCGCGCGCGATGATCCTCGACGACTTCATCCACGTCGTCGACACCCTGCGGTTCCTGGTGCCGGGGCCGGTCGACGACGTGACCGTACGCGCGCGCGTGGAGGACGGCCTGATCCACCACGTCGTGCTCCAGCTCGCCGGGGACGGCTTCACCGCGCTCGGGGTGATGAACCGGCTCAGCGGTTCGGCCGAGGAGATCCTGGAGGTGTCCGGGCAGGACACCAAGCGGCAGGTGCTCAACCTCGCCGAGGTGATCGACCACAAGGGCCAGCCGACCGTGCGGAGGCGCGGGGACTGGGTGCCGGTGGCCCGGCAGCGCGGCATCGAGCAGGCGGTGCTCTCCTTCCTCGACGCCGTGCGCGCGGGGAAGGTGCTCAGCGCCCGGGACGCGTTGGCGACCCATGAGCTGTGCGAGCGGGTGGTACGAGCGGTCCAGGAGCGGTCCGCCTGAACCGCCGGCCCAGCCGGCCGGCGCACCACACGGCGAGGACCAGCAGGGCCGCGTGCAGCGGCCAGTCGCCGAAGCGGACGTACGGCGTCGTCCCGGTCGCCAGCGGTACGTCGTACACGCGGGAGGTGCTGGCGTCGGTGCCGACCCACTCGCCGACGCGCTGTCCGCTCGCGTCGTAGACGGCGGAGACGCCGGTCAGGGTCGAGTGCACCATCGGACGGCCCGACTCGGCCGCGCGCAGGGCGGCGAGCGAGGCGTGCTGTTCGGGGGCCCAGCTGTTCTGGAAGGACGAGGTCGCCGACTGGGCGATCAGCACCTGGGCGCCGTCCTGGGCGAGATGGCGGCTCATGTCGGGGAAGGCCGACTCGAAGCACACCATCGGGCCGACCTTCAGCCCGTGGCCGACGTTCATCACGACCTGCTCGGAGCCGTGCCTGCGGTTCTCGGCCGCCGCCTTGCCGACCGAGGTGGCCCAGCCGAGCAGCGAGCGGGCCGGGATGTACTCGCCGAAGGGGACGAGGCGCATCTTGTCGTAGCGGTCGCCGGTGAGTCCGTCGGGGCCGACCAGGACCGAGCTCTTGTAGATGCCGGGCTTGTCGGAGCGGCGGGCGTCCACGTTGACGAGGATGTCGGCGCCGGTCTCCGCGGAGAGCGCCGTGATCCGCTTCGCCAGGTCGGGCCGGTCGTCGAGGTCGAAGCCGACACTGCTCTCGCCCCAGACGATCAGGTCGACGTCCTGCCCGGCGAGATCGCGGGTCAGCTGCTCCTCGCGCGCGAAACGCCGGTCGGGGCCGTCGATGACCCCGGGCTGGACGACGGCGATCCGGGTGCTGCCCCCGGACTCGGGGCGCGGTGACCACATCCAGGCCGCCGAGGTCACGGCGGCCGTGGCGACGAGGCCCGCCACCGCGGGGACCCGGGACTCGCGGACCGTCACCAGCACGGCGACGGCCACGTTGACCGCCACGATCAGGAAGCTGATCAGCCACACCCCGCCGACCGAGGCCAGCCGCAGCGCCGGTTCGACCTCCCACTGGCTGGAGCCGAGCACGCCCCACGGGCCGCCGAGCCCCTGCCAGGAACGGACGAGCTCGATGCCGAGCCAGCCCGAGGGCAGTACGGCGAGGGCGGCGGCGATCCGGCCGCGCGAGGGTGTGCCGGCCGTTCCGGCCAGGAAGTGCCGTACCAGCGCGCCCCACGGGGCCCACAGCGCGCCGAGCAGGGCGCCGATGACGAAGATGAACACGCTCAGGCTCGGTAGCAGCCAGTGGTGCATCCCCACCATGAAACCGAAGCCGCCCGCCCAGCCGTCGTACGCCGCCCGTTTCGCCGTGGGAGCCGAGCGGATCAGCGCGATCCAGGGGACGAGGGCGACATAGGCGAACCACCACAGGGACGGTGCGGGGAACGCGAGGACGGGGAGGGCGCCTGCCAGCACCGCGACGGTCGAGCGCCGCCACGGGGAGGCAAGCCAGTGGCCGAACGTGTTCATACGGCGCCTCCTACCCCGTGTGGGTCTCCGGTGTGCGTGTGGTTGACCACCCGAGGACGTCGGCTCAGTTGATCACAGGTGCGGGCCGGGGGTCCGGCAGACGCCGCCACTTCTCCCGCACGACGACCGCGCGCAGCCGCCAGCCGTCTTCCGTGCGCCGCAGGGTGAACGCGTAGCGGCCGCCGCAGACGAAGTCGGGGGCGGTGGAGGGGGAGTCGTCGGTGAGGCGCATGGGGTTGATGTAGTCGGCCTGGACGCGGGCCGTGTCGCCGGTGTCCTGGGCCAGGGTGTCGAACCGGACGCGGCGGTTGACGATGAGGTGTTGCCGCATGGAGAACAGCGTCAGGCTCTCCGCGAGCCATGCGGCGACCTGCCGCGCGTCCCCCTCGATCCCGCCCGCCGAGCGGTAGTCGGCTCGCCCGTCCGAGGTGAACAGTCCTCGGTACGCCTCCCAGTCGCCGTCGTCCACGGCCACGGCGTAGTCGGTGACGAGTGCGTCCACGGACAGCCGGTCCATCACGGTCGCGAGCTCCACACGCTGCGTCATCGGCTCAGTGTTGGGCATGGGGCGGGCCGAGCCAAGAGGCGTGCGGTGACATTCGGAGGGCGGGAGGTCAGCCGTCGGCCAGGACGTCGACCGGCCAGGCGGCCGAGTGCGGGCCGAACCTGTTCCGGGCTGCGAGGGCGACAAGGCGGGCGTTGCGCTCCTCGGCCTCCGGGCCGTCGGGCAGGTGGTAGTCGTGGCCCGCGCGCGCGGAACCGGCCTGCACGGCCGTGGCGGCGGGGGCCCGCCTGCGGACGTACCGGTCCAGTGCGTCGGGCACCTCGTCCGGTGCCGTGCCGGTGAGGCAGTCGCCGAGGACGGCCGCGTCCATGATGGCCTGGGCCGCGCCCTGGGCCTGGAAGGGCACCATCGCGTGGGCGCTGTCCCCGAGCAGCGTGACCCGGCCGACGTTCCAGCGGGGGAGCGGGGCGCGCGTGTGGATGCCGTAGCGGAAGACCTGGCCCGCGCGGTCGAGGACGGTCCGCAGCCGGGGGTCCCAGCCGGCGAAGGTGCGCAGCTGCTCGCCGGGTTCCGCCTGCGCCGTCCACGACTCCTGGGCCGCGTGGTCCGTCACGAACACGGCCACGACGTTGAGGAGTTCACCCCGGCGCAGCCAGTAGTGGACGACGTGGCGGCCCGGGCCGAGCCAGCCGGCGTACTCCGGGAGGTCCAGGTCGGCGACCTCGGCGGCGGGGAGCAGGGCCCGGTAGGCGGCGGTGCGCGAGAACACCGCGTCGTCCGCGCCGAAGAGCCACTGGCGGGCGGCGGAGCGGATACCGTCGGCGGCCACGACGAGGTCTGCGGCCAGGCGTTCACCGCTCGCCGTGGTCACGTGGGCCGCCTTGTCGTCCTGGTCGATCCCCACGACGGGGGTGGCCAGGCGCAGCGCATCGCGCGGTACGGCGGCGGCCAGGGCCTGTTGGAGATCGGCCCGGTGGAGCTGGAGGTACGGCGCCCCGAACTCCTTCTCGGCCTCACGGCCGATGACATAGCGACAGATCTCGGAGCCGTCGGACCAGGTGCGGAAGGTGATGTGGGCCGGGCGTGTGGCCTGTTCCGCGACGGCGTCGAGCAGATCCAGACGGCCCAGTACGCGGGTGGCGTTGGGGGCGAGCTGGATGCCGGCGCCGATCTCGGTGAGCCGCCGGGACCGCTCGACGAGGGTCACGTCATGGCCGGCTCGGAGCAGGCTCAGCGTCGCGGTCAGTCCTCCGATGCCCGCGCCCACGACGATCGCTCTCATGGCATGACCTCACTTCGAGGGGCGCGCCGTTTCGGGGCCGGGCTCAGGCCGCCTCGATGACGGCACTGCGGATCGCGGCCGCCCATTCGACCACCAGCAGTTCGTACTCCGCGCGCTCCTGTGACGACAGCGTGCCGCCGGTGCGCATCCAGAGCGCCCGGATCTGCTCGTTCACCTCGGCAGCAGACCGCACGGAACCAGGGGTCACGGAATCGGGGGACATGCGGACAAGCGTAGGCGCAAGCACTGACAGTCCGCTACCGGACGGCTACGCACAACGTATGTGATTGGTCACGGGTTTCGGGGTGAGCGACCTGTGAAGGCGGTGCGGTCGGTCGATCCAGACGACTACGGACTGGGTTTCACCAGGTGGACGCGCACGGCACTGTCAAAACCCGCTCCGAAGCTGCAGGTGACGTCGGCGACGGCGTCGGGAGCGAGCAGTCGCGGCGGGTTCCCGAACCCGTCCTAGACCTCGTCGTGGTCGAGGAAGCCGAGATCACCGTCCGGGTGGCCGGCAGGGCCGCCGTGCCGGGGTCGGTGGTTTTCGGCCGGCGGGTTCCAGTCCGGTGCCACGCCCGGCGAGTCCAGGGTCGCCGTGCGGCGGCGTTCCAGGTACCCCGGCGCGACCCGCGCGAAGTGCGGGTCAGGGGCATGCGGGTGTCAGCCCGCCGACTCCGCCGCGTGCGGGCTCAGGGCGCCCATCGAGACCAGGGCGATGATGACGATGCCCAGGGCGATGCGGTACCAGACGAAGGGCATGAAGCTCTTGGTCGAGATGAACTTCATGAACCATGCGATGACGGCGTAACCGACGACGAAGGCGATCACCGTGGCGAAGATCGTGGGTCCCCACGACACGTGGTCGCTCTCCAGGGCGTCCTTCAACTCGAAGAGACCGGAGGCCAGTACGGCCGGGACGGCGAGGAGGAAGGAGTAGCGGGCCGCCGACTCGCGCTTGTAGCCCATGAAGAGGCCGCCGCTGATGGTGGCGCCGGAGCGGGAGACGCCGGGGACGAGGGCCATGGACTGGCACAGGCCGAAGATCAGACCGTCCTTGACGCCGAGGTCCTCAAGTCCCTTGCGCTGCTTGGGCGCGCGATGACGCCCGCCGGTCTCGTCGCGTGCCGCGAGACGGTCGGCGACGCCGATGACGATGCCGACGACGATCAACATCGTGGCGGTGACGCGCAGATCGCGGAACGGCCCCTCGATCTGGTCCTTGAACAGCAGCCCCAGCACACCGATCGGGATGGACCCGACGATCACCAGCCAGCCCATCTGGGCGTCGTGATCGCGGCGCAGTTCCTTGTTGCCGAGAGAACGGCTCCACGTCGATACGATCCGCCCGATGTCCTTGCGGAAGTAGATCAGCACGGCGGCCTCGGTGCCGATCTGGGTGATCGCGGTGAAGGCCGCCCCAGGGTCCTTCCAGCCCGAGAAGGCCGCCGTCAGGCGCAGATGCGCGCTGGAGGAGACGGGAAGGAACTCGGTCAGCCCCTGGACGAGTCCGAGGATGAGTGATTCGAACCAAGACATGAAGTTACGGCGTCCAAGTGCTGGTCGTGTGACGGGAGTCGGGCGCGCCGCATCACCGGGCGCGGTGATCGGGGTGCGAGGGCAGCGTAACGCCCCGCGGTGACGGCGCGGCCACAGGGGCGGTCAGGCCGCCGTCGGTCCGGTCACCGTCCACCCGGGGGCCTGGGGGTGAGCCCTCAGGTCCTCGTGGCGGAGCGTGCCCCCACAGGCGGCGCAGGCGACCACGGGCAGCAGCTCGTTGCCGCAGCTGTGCTCGACGACCATGGGCCGGTCGTCGTCCTCGCGCAGGTGCCGGTCGCCCCACGCCATGAGCGTCATCAGCACCGGCTCCAGTTCGAGGCCTGCCTGTGTGGGCCGGTACTCGAAGCGCTGCGGCCGCTCGCTGTAGACCCGCTTGGTCAGGATCCCGGCGTCGACGAGCCGGCGCAGCCGGGTGGCCAGGATGTCCCGCGGGGCGCCGATGTTGCGCACGAGCTGGTCGAACCGGCCGTTCCCCATGCAGACCTCCCGCAGCACGAGCAGGGAGTACTTCTCGCCGACGAGCGCCAGGGCGTCGGCGATGGAGCAGGGGCGCGGGTCTCGGGTGGCGGCCATGATCCCCAGTCTAGGTGAGGGTTTGATTCTCCAACTTGAGGGTTTGATTTTCCAACCCGCAAGGCTATGGTGAGTTTGGATTTCCTACTCACCAGTAGTCGCCGCATTGATGGAGGCCCGGACCATGCGTGACGCAGTCATCGTCGAAGCCGTACGCACCCCCATAGGCAAGGGCAAGCCGAACGGCGCCCTCGCGCATGTGCACCCCGTCGAACTCCTCGCCCACACCCTGCGCACCCTCGTGGAGCGCTCGGGTGTCGATCCGGCGCTCATCGACGACGTCATCGGCGGCACCGTCGACCAGGTCGGCGAGCAGGCCATGAACACCACCCGCTACGCGGCCCTGTCGGCCGGCTTCCCGGAGACGGTCCCGGCGACCACGGTGGACCGCCAGTGCGGTTCGTCCCAGCAGGCCGTGCACTTCGCCGCGCAGGGCGTGATCGCGGGCGCGTACGACATCGTCGTAGCGTGCGGGGTCGAGTCGATGAGCCGTGTGCCGATGTGGTCCAACGTCCCCGAGGGCAAGGACCCCTTCGGCCCCGGGGTCGCCGCCCGCTACAAGGAGGGCCTGGTCCCGCAGGGCATCAGCGCCGAGCTCATCGCCGCCAAGTGGTCGGTCGGCCGCGAGCAGATGGACGCGTTCGCCGTCTCCTCGCACCAGAAGGCGGCGGCGGCCTGGGAGAAGGGCCTCTTCGACGCCGAGGTCGCGCCCCTGGAGGGGGTCTCCCGCGACGAGTGCGTACGCCCGGGCAGCACCGTCGAGACCCTCGCCGGCCTCAAGCCCGCCTACTACGACCCGAACTTCGCCGAACGCTTCCCGCAGGTGGAGTGGAACGTCACGGCGGGCAACGCCAGCCCGATCAACGACGGCGCCTCGGCCGTCCTCATCATGTCGAGCGAGACAGCGGAACGCCTGGGCCTGCGCCCCCTGGCCCGCCTGCACAGCTTCGCCGTCACCGGCTCCGACCCCGTCCTCATGCTCACCGGAGTCATCCCGGCCACGGAACAGGTCCTGCGCCGGGCCCGTCTCACCCTCGACGACATCGACCTCTTCGAGGTCAACGAGGCGTTCTCCAGCGTGGTCCTGGCCTGGCAGCAGGAGACGGGCGCGGACCTGTCCAAGGTCAACGTCCACGGCGGCGCGATAGCGATAGGGCACCCCCTGGGCGCGAGCGGCACCCGCCTGACGACGACCTTGGTGCACGCGATGAGGGAACGCGGGGCCCGGTACGCCCTGCAGACCATGTGCGAGGCGGGAGGACTGGCCAACGCGATGATCCTGGAAAGGGTGTGACGAGTGGGCGTCCGGGGCGCGCCCGGCCCCACCCGATCAGGCGCTCAACGGCCTCGCAGGTGATGCCGCTTGCGCCATGCCACCACCGCTCCGGCCAGTCCCGGCAGGGCGATCGCGGCCATGGCGATCAGGAACGCCGGCGACGTGGGCGCTGAAGCGCGCGCCCCTGCGACCACGTACGCGGCGGTGTTCGGGATCGAACCGAGCGCCGTCGCGACGAGGAACGGCACATATCCCATACGGGAGACCGCGGCGCAGTAGTTCGCCGCCCAGAACGGCACCCCGGGGAACAAGCGGGCCGCCAGCATCGAGCGGAACCCGTGCCGGCTCAACTGCCCGTCAGCCGCCTTCAGCCACCGGCCCCGCAGCAACGGCCGCAGCGCTTCCTGCCCGAGCACCCGGCCCAGGCCGAAGGCGATCCCCGCCCCGAGCACCGTGCCGGCGAGGGCGGAGGCGAGCCCGAGCTGCGACCCGAAGAGCGCGCCGGCGGCGAGATTCAGCAGCGGCCGGGGCACGAAGGCCACCGTGCACAGCCCGTACGCCACCCCGAACACGACCGCGGCCGCGAACCCGCCGAGCTGGGGCGGCCAGCCGTCCGAGAGCAGTCTCTGTGGCTCGAAGAGCAGAACCGTGGACGCGGCGCCCGCGAGCAGCGCGACGAGCAGGGCGAGCCGGGACCACGGCGACAGCAGCACTCTCGTGCAACGGGCGGTGAGGCGCACCGGAGCGGGGACGGGGAGAGCGAACTCCGTGGCGATGGCCGGGGGAGTGGCCGTGGCGGTGCCCCCAGAGCGGGTGGTGGCATCGAGCATCCAGTGACGGTAACCGACATGAAGGTGTGATCGCCGTATGGATGCCGTCGGTCGTGCGGACGGGCGGCTGCGGGCGGCCACAAAAACCGTTCGACGTGGGACGACACGTCGGACATGATCTGCGTCATGTTCCGGTACGCCTTCGCTCTCGCAGCATCCGCAGTCGCGGATGCGCCGAAGGCTGCCGTTCCCGTGTTCCTGGCCGCCGCAGACGGCGCCCGAAGCTGACCCTTCCCGGATCGTCCGGCGGACCCCGCAGGGGGAGGGTCGGCGAGTCCTCGGGGTCCCCGTACTTCCACGAACACGAAGAAGCTTCGAGGTTCAGCCATGTCCAAGACCGCTTACGTGCGCACCAAGCCGCACCTGAACATCGGCACGATGGGTCACGTCGACCACGGCAAGACCACCCTGACCGCCGCCATCACCAAGGTCCTCGCCGAGCGTGGCAGCGGCACGTTCGTGCCGTTCGACCGCATCGACCGCGCCCCGGAGGAGGCCGCGCGCGGGATCACCATCAACATCGCGCACGTCGAGTACGAGACCGACACCCGGCACTACGCGCACGTGGACATGCCGGGCCACGCTGACTACGTGAAGAACATGGTCACCGGGGCCGCGCAGCTCGACGGGGCGATCCTCGTCGTCTCCGCGCTCGACGGGATCATGCCGCAGACCGCCGAACACGTGCTGCTCGCGCGGCAGGTGGGCGTCGACCACGTGGTGGTCGCCCTCAACAAGGCGGACGCGGCCGACGAGGAACTGCTCGAGCTCGTCGAGCTGGAGGTCCGTGAGCTGCTCACCGCGCACGGCTACGGCGGCGACGCCGTGCCCGTCGTACGGGTCTCCGGGCTCAAGGCCCTGGAGGGGGACCCGCGGTGGACGGCGTCGATCGAGGCGCTGCTCGACGCGGTGGACACGTACGTGCCCATCCCCGAGCGGTATCTGGACGCGCCGTTCCTGATGCCTGTCGAGAACGTGCTGACCATCACCGGTCGCGGAACCGTCGTGACCGGCGCGGTCGAGCGGGGCACCGTGCGGGTCGGCGACCGGGTCGAGGTGCTCGGGGCCGCCGTGGAGACGGTGGTGACCGGCGTCGAGACCTTCGGCAAGCCGATGGAGGAGGCGCAGGCCGGGGACAACGTGGCGTTGCTGCTGCGGGGCGTCCCCCGGGACGCGGTCCGGCGGGGACATGTCGTGGCCGCGCCGGGCAGTGTGGTGCCGAGCCGTCGCTTCACCGCGCAGGTGTACGTGCTGTCGGCGCGGGAGGGCGGGCGTACGACGCCCGTCGCCACCGGGTACCGGCCGCAGTTCTACATCCGTACGGCGGATGTCGTCGGGGACGTCGACCTCGGTGAGGTCGCCGTCGCGCGGCCGGGGGAGAAGGTCGTCATGACCGTGGAGCTGGGTCGGGACGTGCCTCTCGAGGCCGGGCTCGGGTTCGCCATCCGTGAGGGTGGGCGGACCGTGGGTGCGGGGACCGTGACGGCCGTCGTGTAGGCGTGGTTGACGGGCGTGGGGGACTGCGGGCCAGTTGTGGCTGGTCGCGCAGTTCCCCGCGCCCCTGAAGGGGCGCTCCCGCACAGGCACAATGGCGGGATGACCGAGTCCCGTCCCGTCGCCCGTGCCGTTGATCACGGGTTCGCCAAGCTGATGCCCGATGTCGATCGGGAGCGGGCCTGGTTGCTGACCGTGGACGGGGCTCCGCAGTCGTACGTCGATCTGGACGAGCCGACACATCTGGAGTTCGAGTACGCGCGGCGGCTCGGGCATGTCCTGGACGGCATCGGGGAGGCGGGGCGGGCGCTGGACGTCGTACATCTCGGCGGGGGCGCGCTGACGCTGCCGCGGTATCTGGCCGCCACCCGGCCCGGGTCACGGCAGGACGTCGTCGAGGCCGACCGGGCTCTGCTGGAGCTGGTCGTCGAGCAACTGCCGCTTCCGGAGGGGGCCGGGGTCGCGTTGCACGCGGCCGATGCACGGAAGTGGCTGGAAAGCGCCCCGGCGGACTCCGCCGACGTGCTCGTGGCCGACGTCTTCGGCGGATCGCGGGTCCCGGCGCATCTGACGTCCTTGGAGTACGCCCGCGAGGCCGCTCGGGTGCTCCGCACCGACGGGGTCTATCTCGCGAACCTCGCCGACGCGGCGCCCTTCGACTTCCTGCGGTCCCAACTCGCCAACTTCGCCGAGCTGTTCGAGGAGCTTGTACTGATCGCCGAGCCCGGGGTCCTGCGCGGGCGGCGGTTCGGGAACGCCGTGCTCGTCGCCGCGCGTCAGCCTCTCGACACGGCGGTCCTGGCCCGGCGTACGGCGGCTGACGCCTTCCCCGCGCGGGTCGAACACGGCGCCGGGCTGCGGAAGTTCATCGGTGCGGCGCGGCCGGTGCGGGACACGGACGCGGTGGCGTCACCCGAGCCCCCCGACGGGGCGTTCGGCCTTGGCTGAGTCCTTTGCGGTGACCCGGGCGACCTGCTTGGTGCCCCGGCGCAGGTTGCGGACGTCCGGTACGCACAGGACGCCCGCCGTGACCGCCACGATCAGGCCCGAGCAGCCCCACAGGGCCGCGGCGCGCCCGAACGCCGACTCCGCCGGGCCCGCCAGCGCCGCCGCGAGCGGTACGAGGGCCACCGAGCCGAACCAGTCGTAGGCTGAGACCCGGGAGAGCTTGTCCTCCGGTATCTCCTGGTGCAGGGCGGTCATCCAGGAGACGCCGAACACCTCGACGGTCGCGCCGGCCACGAACATCGCCGTGCACAGGAGAGGCACCGAGACGGGCACGGCCAGCGCGGCGGACGGCAGCGCCATCGGGAACACGCAGAGGATGCCGACGAACAGCAGGCGGCGCGGCTTCCAGCGGGTCATGAGGAGGGCGCCGACGACCGTGCCGGCGCCGAAGAAGCCGAGGGCCACGCCCCAGGGGCCCGCTCCGCCCAGGTCGTCGCGGGCGACGAGCGGGCCGTAGACCGCGTCCGCGGCGCCCAGGACCGCGTTGGCGACGGAGAACTGGACGACGATGCCCCACAGCCACGGCCTGCCCGCCACCTCCCGCCAGCCGTCGCGGAGGTCGGCGAGCACGCCGGCACCCGGTTCGCGGGCCGGGATGTGACTCACGTCCAGGAAGGAGCGCAGCGAACCGGCGACCGCGAACGCCACGGCGTCCCCCGCGAGCACCCAGCCCGGTCCCACCGCGGCGACCATCGCACCGCCGAGCGCTGCACCGCCCAGCGCCGCACCCTGCATCGCCATCCGGAACACGGCGAAGGCCCGGCCGGCCTGTTCGCCGCTCACCGAGGAGAGCAGCATGCCCTCGGCGGCCGGGCTGAAGAACGCGTGGCCTGTTCCGCCGAGCGCGGTCAGCAGCATCATCTGCCACAGCCGGGGTTCGCCGGTCAGGACAAGGACGGCGAAGGCGGCCTGGGAGAGGCAGTTGAGGGTGTTGGCCGCGACCATCACGCGGTGCCGGGGCAGGCGGTCCGCCACGGCACCGCCGATCAGCAGGAACACCACCAGGGGGAGGGTGCGGGCGGCGGCCACGAGACCCACGTCTCCGCCGTCGCCGCCCGCCTCCAGCACGGCGAACGCGGCGGCGATGAGGGCGCCGTTGCTGCCGAGGTTGGTCACGAACGCGGCGGTGGTCAGCAGGCCGTAGTTGCGGCTCGCCCAGGCGGGTCTGCGGGCGCGGGTGAAGTCGGCGGAGGGGGTCACCGGGCGACTATGGCCGCCGGGGTGCCGCCTTGCCAAACGGTTTGCAGGCCGGATCGGGAGTGCGCTCGCGGCTGCGTCTGGGGCGGGGGCCGGGTCTGGGCTCGGCTCTGCGTCAAGGAGACGCCGATCACTGGTGCCGGGCCTGGTCAGCGCGATCTACTCGTGGGTAACCTCCCGGGTATGAGCGCAGACCAGATGTCCGTCGGCGAGATGCTCGCCGCCACCGTGCCCATGGTTCGGACCCTGAACCTCGAGTTCCTGGAGACCGGACCGGAGAAGGTCGTGATCGCCCTGCCCGACCAGGGCGAGTTCCACAACCACGTGGGCGGACCGCACGCCGGGGCGATGTTCACGCTCGGCGAGTCGGCCAGTGGCGCGGTCGTCCTGGCCGCGTTCGGCGACCAGCTCTCCCGCGCGGTACCGCTCGCCGTCAACGCCGAGATCGCCTACCGCAAGCTCGCGATGGGCCCGGTGACCGCCACGGCGACCCTGGGCCGCCCGGCCTCCGAGGTCGTCGCCCAGCTCGACGCCGGGGAACGCCCCGAGTTCCCGGTCACGATCGAGATCCGCCGCGCGGACGGGGCGGTCACGGGCGAGATGACGGTGGTGTGGACCCTGCGGCCGAACGGCTGAGCGGGGGCGAGGCGCTGGCTGGGGCGGCGGGGCGTGCACTCCGGGCGGACGGGGTTCTGGCCTCGGGCGGACGGCGTGGGCGTGTTCATCTACCACTCGGGTCGCCAACGGCCGCCCCTCCGGCGGCTGTGGCTAAGGTCGGCAACCGCGCCTCCGGCCGGCCTCGTTCGGACTGCCGGCCGATTGCCTTAGGCCGATGTGGTCCGGGTCGTCAATCGGGCCTTCGCTGGGGTAGTTCGGGCTGCTGACGGAATGCCGGCGACCGTGGTGGGTGGGGTCGCCGACCGAATGCTTTCGGCGGGTGTGGTTGGGGCCGGTGATCGGGCGTTCGGCTGCTGACGGAATGCCGGCGACCGCGGTGGGTGGGGCCGTCTGCTGAACGCCTTCGGCCGCCATGGCTGGGGCCGCCCGTCGCGCCTTCGGCCGGTTTGGTTCGGGTCGGCAACCGGGCCTGCGGACGGCGTCGTTCAGACCGCCGAGCGTACGCCTCCGGTCGCCGCGGCTCGGGTCGCTATTCATGCCCCGGTTGCCGTCCTCCAGGCCGCAACTGTTGCCGCTGACCGCCAGGGCCGCCGTCCTCCAGACCGCAACCGCCGCCTTCGGCCGCCGGGCTCGGGTCGTCAGCGGCCGTCGCTGGGCCCCGTCGCCCGGGTGTCAGCCGCCCCCTGGCCCGTCGCTCAGGTAGCCGACCGTCGCCCTCCGGGGCCCCTTCGCTCAGGTAGCCAAGCGCCGCCCCCTGGGCCCCGTCGCTCAGGCAGCCAGCCGCCGGCGCCCCCCTCCGTCCCCCTCGCCGCTCTCCAGCTCCGCCACGAACCCCTTGAGCCAGGCGGTGAACTCCGGGCCCAGGTCGGGGCGGGCGCAGGCCAGGCGGACCACCGTGCGGAGGTAGTCCGCCTTGTCGCCGGTGTCGTAGCGGAGGCCGTCGAAGACCACCCCATGGACCGTTCCGCGCGACGCCAGGTCCTGGAGCGCGTCGGTGAGCTGGATCTCGCCGCCGCGGCCGGGCGGGGTGCGGTCCAGGACGTCGAAGACCGCGGGGTCGAGGACGTAGCGGCCGATGACGGCGTAGGCGCTGGGCGCGTTCTCGGGGGAGGGCTTCTCCACGAGGCCGGTCACCTGGACGACGCCCTTCTCCTGCGTCGGTTCCACCGCCGCGCAGCCGTAGAGGTGGATCTGCTCGCGAGGCACCTCCATGAGGGCGACCACGCTCCCGGCGTACCGGTCGCGGACGTCGAGCATCGTGCTGAGCAGGGTCTCGCGCGGGTCGATCAGGTCGTCGCCGAGGAGGACGGCGAAGGGCTGGTCGCCGACGTGGCGGCGGGCGCAGAGCACCGCGTGGCCGAGGCCGAGCGGCTCGCCCTGGCGGATGTGGTGGATTTTGGCCAGGCGTGCGGGATCGCGCACGGCGTCGAGCCGTACCGCGTCGCCCTTGGCCGCGAGGGCCTGCTCCAGCTCGAAGGCGTGGTCGAAGTGGTCCTCGATGGCCCGCTTGTGGCGGCCGGTGACCATCAGGACGTCGTCGAGCCCGGCCGCCGCGGCCTCCTCGACGACGTACTGGATGGCCGGCTTGTCGACGACCGGGAGCATCTCCTTCGGCGTCGCCTTGGTCGCCGGCAGGAACCGGGTGCCGAGCCCGGCGGCCGGGACGACCGCCTTGCGGACCGTGCGGGCGGGGACAGTGGTGTCGGTCGCGTGGGGGACGATCATGCGGATCATGCTGCGTCACCGGGTTGAGAGCGCGCCGGGAGGAGCCTGGGAGCCCGCTGTGGACCTGGCCGGCGGGGGAGTCAATTTCGAATACCGGTGCGGATACCGGCGGTAACATTTCTGAACTCATCTCTTTTTGAACATGAGTCACTCCATCTTCTTGTTTGCTGTACATCAATTGTGCGAAGGTGATCGCCCCCCCGACAGCCGGGTCGCTTCTGGCGCGGCATAGGTATGCACCAATCAGGCGCCTGCTTTCCGAGGACGCGCATATTCCATGCGGCCCTGCGGCTTGGAAGGAATTGGTCCCGTGCAATCCGCTTACCCCCCACGACCGCCTTACCCGCCACGCCCCGGATCGAGTCCGGCGGAGTCCGACCGTAATCTCCTGGCCCGACTGGGAGAGAACAGCGTGGACGGCCATGCCGTCGCCCTGCTGATGGCGCGACACTGGCAGGCGACCTACGAATACTCGGTCATCTGTCTCGCCTCCTGGTCCGGTTCGGCTTCGATGGCGGCCGTGGCGGCTTTTCACCGCGTGCTCGGCCGGGCGGATGACGGCGCACTGCGTCCACAACTTCTTGTTGCGGTGAGGGAGTTCGTCAAGGGGTGGGCCGCGGACGATGAAATCTCCGCCGTGCTGCCGGAACTCCGCAAGACGATCGGCGGCCGTGGTCTACGCGCGGCGAGGTCCGTCACCCCCGAAAGGCGGCTGCTCGCCGAGCGCGCATTCCGTACCCTTCCCGGGGCTTCCCAATGCTTGCTGTGGCATGCCGAGGTCGAAGCCGAACCCATATCCGTACCGGCCGGTCTGCTGGGTGTGGACACCACCCGTGCCGCGGCCGCCCTGGAGCAGGCGCGCGAGCAATTCCGTACCGGCTGTGTCCGCGCCCACCGGGAACTCGCGCCCACCAGCGAATGCCGTTTCTATAATCGCCTCCTGGATGTCCCGATTCGTCGGGGCGGGGGCCTTCTGCCCGATGTCCGCAAACATCTGACGGAATGCCGGTACTGCCGTCACGCCGCCGAACAGCTCAGCCATTTCGAGGGCGGTCTCGAGGTGCTGCTCGCCGAGACGGT
Source organism: Streptomyces sp. NPDC005483 (assembly GCF_040606035.1). Classification (NCBI taxonomy): domain Bacteria; kingdom Bacillati; phylum Actinomycetota; class Actinomycetes; order Kitasatosporales; family Streptomycetaceae; genus Streptomyces; species Streptomyces sp. NPDC005483. Next base: position 15,379 of record NZ_JBEXEA010000034.1, on the reverse strand, counting down.
CCTCGGCTGGGGCGCCCACCGTTATCTCGACTCGCGGCCCGCGCGGGCCGCCGAACGTCCGGCCCCGGCCCGGCCCGGCGCTGCCCGCACGAAGCCCGGCGGGCGCCACCGCCCGGTTCCTGCGGGCTTCCTCGCCCAGCCGCGCAAGAGCGCCCGGGCCGTGTTGGTGGGCGCCGGTCTGACCTCCCTGGCCCTGCTCGCCACGGTGCTGGTCACCAAGGGCTGGTCCGAAGACGGCGGGGTTCCCACGCCGGGCGCCACCTGGGGCGCGGTGAGCGGCAACACCGTACGGCCGAGCTCGTCGGAGGTCTCCCAGGACGCGGGGTCGCCGTCCAGGGCCTCCATGAGCAAGGCCGTCGAGGTCGGCCACGGCAGGCTCCACAGCGCCGACGCCGGCCTGTGTCTCGACACCCAGGACGCGCGGACCGTGAACGGTACGAGGGCCGTGCTGGCGAAGTGCTCCTCGGCCGGGTCCCAGCAGTGGACGTACCAGGAGGACGGTCTGCTGCGCAGCGCGGCCGACCCCGGTCTCTGCCTCGACTCGGACACCGAGAAGCTGTCGGTGGTGGTCGCCGACTGTCTGACCGGCGCGGGAGAGGTCCGCTACGACCTCACGGTGCGCGGCGAACTGCTGCTGCGCCGCGGCAAGGGGCTCCTGGTCGCGCCCGGCAAGGGCGAGAACGTCGTCGTCGCCGAGCGCAACGGTTCGAAGGGGCAACGCTGGCTGCTGGAGTCCGCCGAGGAGAGCACGCCGGCCGAGCAGGGCACGCAGTCACCCCAGGACACGCAGCCGGGCCGGCCCTCCGGGGGGCCGGGCGAGGATCCGCTCACTCCCGATCTCGCGCCGGCCCCGCCCGCCGGTCCCGACACCCGCCCCGACCAGAGCCCCGGTCAACCCTCGGACCAGCAGGGAACCCCGCCCGAGCAGTACGGGACACGGGTGGCCCAGGTCGACCACAGCGACGCGGAGCCGGTGACTCCAGCCCTCCCGGCCGCGCCGGTCGAGCAGGCCGGGGCGGCGGTGGGCGCGGTCGTGGACACCGCGACCTCGGTGACGGCGCTCGGCACCTCCGCCCTTGACGTACTCGGCGCCGGTGCGAGGCGGGGCGTCGGCGGCTGAGCCGGTGCTCCGGACGCCGGTTCCCGCGACCCGGTAGGCTGCCACGGCGTGCGTCGGTGGTTGGCGCGCGCCGGGAAAGCGACTTGGGAGGAACCGGCGTTGCACGTCCAGGAATGGCTCGACACCGTGCCCCCGGCCGCCGTCTATGCCCTGGTGGGCCTGGTCATCGGCTTGGAGAGCCTGGGCATCCCGTTGCCCGGTGAGATCATCCTGGTGTCGGCCGCGCTGTTGTCCTCGCAGCACGCGGGGATCAACCCCGTGGTCCTCGGCGCGTGTGCCAGCGTCGGTGCGGTCGTCGGTGACTCCATCGGCTATGCGATCGGGCGCAAGGGCGGTCGGCCGCTGCTCACCTGGCTCGGCGACAAGTTCCCCAGACACTTCAGCGAAGGCCATGTCGCCACGGCGGAGCGGTCTTTCGAGAAGTGGGGCATGTGGGCGGTGTTCTTCGGCCGCTTCGTCGCGCTGCTGCGGATCTTCGCCGGGCCGCTCGCCGGGGTGCTGCGGATGCCGTACTGGAAGTTCCTGATCGCCAACGTGCTGGGCGGGATCATCTGGGCGGGCGGTACGACGGCGGTCATCTACTACGTCGGGATCGTCGCGGAGTCCTGGCTGAAGAGGTTCTCGTGGCTCGGGCTCGTGCTGGCCGTGCTGATCGGCCTGACCTCGATGCTCGTGCTGAAGCGCAAGGCGAAGAAGGCGACGGCGCAGATGCAGGCGGCCGAACCGGAGACCGTCCCGGCCGCCGACTGAGCCTCACCGACTCACGGCTTCTCGTGGACCTCGTGGTGGGCCTTGGCCAGATCCGCGTAGAGCGTTCCGTTCAGGGTGACTCCTTGACGCTCCTCCTCCATCAGCTCCCGCCGCACCTTCGCCGGCACGCCCGCCACCAGGGAACCGGGCGGGATCTGCATGCCCTGCGGTACCAGCGCCTGGGCCGCCACCAGGGAACCCGCCCCGATCACCGCGCCGTTCAGCACCGTCGCGCCCATGCCGATCAGGCAGTCGTCCTCGACCGTCGCTCCGTGCACGACCGCGTTGTGCCCCACGGACACCCGCTCGCCGATCGTCACCGGGAAGCCGGGGTCGGCGTGGAGCGTGCAATTGTCCTGGATATTGCTGTGGGCGCCGACTGAGATGCGTTCTACGTCGCCGCGGGCCACCGCGCCGTACCAGAGACTCGCCCCCGCCTGAAGCGTCACGTCTCCGATCACCGACGCGTTGGGCGCCACGAAGGCCTCCCCGTCGATCTTCGGTTCCCTTCCGCCGATGCCCGTGATCAATGCCTCGTGCGCCATTTCGCCTCCTGGTTCGCGATATCCCGAACCGTACGCCACCCGGTGGGGCGAAGATCACAAGCCCGTCGTCTCATCTGTGCGGCGTGCGCTCAGTACGGTGAGGTCGTGCCGAAGAGCAAGAACACGTTCTCATCCTGGCGGGGCCGCCTCGTCCAGCGTGCCGTGCACGCCGGCTGGGCCTGGGTGCAGCGCACGGGCTCCGTCTCCGCCGAGCGCCCGGGGCGCTTCCGCTTCGGCGCGCTGGGGGCGCACACCCGGCTGGCCTTCCCGCTCGGCACGGTCTTCGGTGAGCCGTGGATCCACGTGGGCTCCCACTGCATCGTCGCCGAGCAGGTCACCCTCACCGCGGGCCTGATGCCCGACCTGGACCTCGGCCCGGAGCCGATCCTGCGCATCGGTGACGGGGTGGTGCTGGGCCGTGGCAGCCATGTCATCGCCGACACCACGGTCACCATCGGCAGCGACTGCTACTTCGGGCCGTACGTCTATGTCACCTCCACCAACCACTCCTACGACGATCCCCACGAGCCCATCGGCAAGCAGTGGCCGCGGATGGAGCCGGTGGAGATCGGGCCGGGGTGCTGGATCGGGACCGGGGCGGTGATCCTGCCGGGGGCACGGATCGGACGGAACGTCGTGGTCGCGGCCGGGGCGGTGGTCCGGGGCGTGGTGCCGGACCACGCCGTGGTGGCGGGGGCTCCGGCCCGGGTCGTACGCCGCTGGACCGCCGAGGACGGCTGGCAGCCACCGCTCAGGACCCCGGCACCGGTACCGATACCCGAAGGAGCCACGGCGGAACAGCTCAACGCGCTGGCCGGCCTGGACGAGGAGACGGTGGCGAAACTCGCCGAACTGGACGAGGACGCGACGACGCGGCTTGCCGGACTGGACTGAGGGGCGCTGCGCGGCTGGGGACGAGGGTGGGTGGGGTCGGGCGTCGTGTGGGGAGCGGGACGGGGGCCGGTTCGTCGAGAGGCGGGCGAGTGTCTGGACCCAGGATGTCGAGTCGGCTGGGCCGAGGGGCGGGTCGGTTCTTTGAGAGGTGTACCGAGCCGTCCTGCCTCAGCAGCCGAGTGCTTGACGAGCCGACCGGCAGGGGGAGAGGGGCGCCGGACCCGACGTGAGGGCTGAGGTGGGCCGGTGTGGCTGGGGGCCCAAGCGCGGGGAGTCCCCTCGAGCCGGCCAGGGTGGTCGGCGCTGGTGGCGAGTTGGGCGGGGGACGACGCGGGGCAGGCTGCCGCGGGCCGGTCGTCCGCACCGTAGGGCCGACAAGGGGGCGCAGTGGTCAGCCCGTTGCCAGGAGCACGGTGCCGACCAGGGCCAGGCCCGCGCCCGCCGCCTGGAGTGCGCGCAGGCGTTCGCTGAGGAAGCCGCGGGCGGCCAGGGCCGTGACCACCGGGTAGAGCGAGGCGAGGACGGCGGCCACCGTGACCGGGCCGTGCTGGGCGGCCACCGAGTACGTGCCGTTCGCCGCCACGTCCGCCAGGCCCACGAAGGCGAGAGCGGGGAGGGAGGCCCAGGGGAAGCCGGTCGTCGGGAGCGCGGGCGCGCCCCGTTTCACCGAGACGTACAGGGCCGCGCCGCCGACCGCCACGTTCACCAGGCGCTGCACGAACAGGGCGAGGAACAGGCCGGTGACGGTCGTGGACGCCTCCGCGATCAGGACGAACACCGTGCCGAAACCGAGAGCCGCGATCAGGGTGAGGGCGATCGCCTGGCGTTGCACCGGGGCGCCGCGCAACTGGGGTCCGCCCGCCAGGACCACTCCGGTGACGGCCACCGCGATGCCCGCGACCTGCACCAGCCCTGGACGCTCGCCGAGGAGGAGGCCGACGCCGACCGGGACCGCGACGCTGAGCGTGCCCAGCGGGGAGACGAGTCCCATCGGGCCCAGCGCGAGCGCTTTGTAGAAGCAGATCAGGGCGACCGGTCCGGCCAGCCCCGCGGCGAACGCGAACCACAGCCGGGGATCCGCCTCGCTCCAGCCGCCCGTCGCCACCACGACCGCGCCGAGCACGGCCGCCGCGATCGCCTGCGAGACCACGACCACCGTGAGCACCGGGAGCCGCCGGGTCAGCACCCCGCCGCCGAAGTCGGCCAGGCCCCACAACAGGCTGGTGGCCAGGGCGAAGAATGCTGTCACGGCGTGCCTCGCAGTACAGTTCGGTGAACGATCGGGTGCACCCCACCGTAGTTCATTCAGTTGCACTGTGTCATACAGAATATTGGACGTGACGTGTCGGACCTCGACCTGTTGACCCAGTCCCTGGCGCGCAACGTCAAGCGCTGGCGGACCGAGCGCGGCTTCACCCTGGACGCGCTCGCCGCCCGAGCCGGGGTCAGCCGCGGCATGCTGATCCAGATCGAGCAGGCCCGCACCAACCCCAGCCTCGGCACCGTCGTGAAGATCGGCGACGCCCTCGGGATCAGCATCACCACGCTCCTCGACTACGAACAGGGACCGAAGGTCCGGATCGTCCCGCCCGAGCAGGTGGTGCGGCTGTGGGGCACGGAGGCGGGCAGCTGGAGCCGACTGCTCGCGGGCGCGGAGGCCCCCGGACCGCTGGAGATGTGGGAGTGGCGGATGATGCCGGGCGAGAGCAGCCGGTCGGATCCGCACCCCGCCGGGACCGTCGAGATCCTGCACGTCACGGAGGGCGAGATGACCCTGACCGTCGACGGCGTCGAGCACCGGGTCGCCGCCGGGGCGAGCGTCACCTTCGAGGCCAACGCCGAGCACGTGTACGCCAATCAGGGCGACGTCCCCGCCCGGTGGATGCTGGCGGTCTCGGTACCGGCCGTGCCGTGAGCTGCTGTTAGCGTGCCGTCATGGACGCACCCATCGGGCACTTCGACCACGCCGTTCCCGCCCCCGCCGCCCTCGACGAGCTGACCCGTCCGGTCGCCGACGCCGTACGCCACTGGAGCGGCAGCGTCCCCGCCGAGCAGATCGTGTACGTCGACACCGACCCGCGATGGGCCGACACCGCGGTCTTCGTCGAGCACTACGGACAGGAGCTCCTGGAGCGGTCGGCGAACTGCGTGGTGGTGGCCGGCAAGCGGGGCGGCGAGACCACCCTCGCCGCGTGCGTCGTCCTGTCCACCACCCGGGTCGACGTCAACGGGGCCGTCCGCCGGCAACTCGGCGCCCGGAAGGCATCGTTCGCCTCCATGGACACGGCGACCGGGGAAAGCGGCATGGAGTACGGCGGCATCACCCCGATCGGACTCCCCGCCGACTGGCCGCTGTTGGTCGACTCGGCCGTGGTCGACCTGCCGTACGTCCTGGTCGGCAGCGGACGGCGACGGGGGAAACTGCTGGTGCCGGGCAAGGCGTTCGCGGAACTGCCGGGCGCGGTGGTGCTGGAGGGGCTCGGCGTGGCCTGACCGGGCGGCAGAGTCCTGACCTCGGGCCGCGGTGTCCTCACCTCACACCGGCATGTGGTGGGCAAGGGCGTGATGCGGGTCCGCCTCGCCCGGCACCGGGGCCGGATCGGCGTGCACCAGGGCTGCCGTGAGACGGGGCACCGCGTGCAGCAGGGCGTGCTCGGCCTCGACGGCCACCGCGTGTGACTGACGTACCGTCATCTCGCCGTCCACCACGACCGCCACCTCCGCGCGCAGCCGGTGCCCGATCCAGCGCAGCCTCAACTCGCCCACCCCGCGCACCCCTTCGACCTCGCGCAGCGCGCCCTCGGCCCGGTCCACCAGGTCCGGGTCGACGGCGTCCAGCACCCGCCGGAACACCTCGCGCGCCGCGTCCCGCAGGACCAGCGTGATCGCGGCCGTGATCGCCAACCCCACGATCGGGTCGGCGAGTTGCCAGCCCAGGGCCGAACCGCCGGCGCCGATGAGCACGGCCAGTGACGTGAACCCGTCGGTGCGGGCGTGCAGTCCGTCCGCCACCAGTGCGGCCGAACCGATGTCCCGGCCCACCCGGATGCGGTACCGGGCCACCCACTCGTTGCCCGCGAAGCCCACCAGCGCGGCCGCGGCGACCGCCGGGACGTACGCCACGGGACGCGGATCGAGCAGCCGGTCGATCGCCGCCCACCCCGCGAAGGCCGCGCTCGCCGCGATCGTCAGCACGATCACGATGCCCGCGAGATCCTCGGCGCGGCCGTAGCCGTACGTGAAACGCCGGGTGGCCGCGCGCCGCCCCAGCACGAAGGCGATGCCCAGCGGTACGGCGGTCAGCGCGTCCGCCGCGTTGTGCACCGTGTCGCCGAGCAGGGCGACGGACCCGGACACGGCCACGACGACCGCCTGCGTCAGGGCTGTGACACCCAGCACCGCCAGCGAGACCCACAGGGCGCGCATGCCGCGGGCGGAGGACTCCAGGGCGGAGTCGAGCTTGTCGGCGGTCTCGTGGGAGTGCGGGGTGAGGAGGTGGGCGAGGCGGTGGCGCAGGCGGTGGCTCCGGTGCTCGTGCGGGTGAGGGTGTTCGTGGTGGTGGTTGCTCACGTGGTGCCCCTTCCGATGCGCGCGATGGTGGACGTACCGCGACCACGGAGCCATTATGTGCGTATGAGCGCACGCATGCACCTATCAACTGCGCACGATGCGCACCCGCGCACGCCCGGCGAGGAACAGTTCGCCCTCGCCGCCGAGATCCTCGCCCTGCTCGGTGACCGCACCCGCCTCACCCTGCTCCACGCCCTGACCGGGGGAGAGGCCGATGTCACGACCCTCACGGAGGCGTGCGGGGCGGCCCGGCCGGCGGTCAGCCAGCACCTGGCGCGGCTCCGGCTGGCCGGGCTGGTGAACACCCGGAAGGAGGGGCGCCGGGTGATCTACACACTGCGCGACGGCCACCTGCGCCGGCTCGTCGACGAGGCCCTGAACGTGGCCGACCACCGGCTCAGCGACCGGCCGGTGCACGACTGAGGGGCCGGTGCGTGAGAGATCAGTACGCGGTCGCCGTACCGAGGTACTGCTCCGCGAAGGCCGCGGAGGCGGCCGGTGAGGTGAACAGGCGGCGGAGGCGGGCGAACGTGGTGCCCGCGCGGTACTCGTCGCCCGACGAGGTGCCGTGGTAGACCTCGGAGAGCCACTGGGAGAACTCCTGGTAGTCCCACACGCGCCGCAGACAGGCCTCCGAGTAGCCGTCCAGGCCGCTGCCCTCGCCCTTGCCGAGGTAGGCGACGAGCGAGTCGCCGAGCAGGAAGGCGTCGTGCAGGGCGAGGTTCATGCCCTTCGCCGCTATGGGGGCGGTCAGGTGGGCGGAGTCCCCCGCGAGGAACAGGCGGCCGAACGTCATGGGCTCGACCACGTAGTTGTGCATGTCGAGGACGCGCTTCTCGATCAGCCGGCCCTCGGTGAGCGGCGGTGCGTCGTCCGCGCCCAGGCGCTGCTGGAGTTCGGCCCAGACGCGGTCGTGGGACCAGCTCTCGGGGTCGTCGCCGGGAGGGCACTCCAGGTAGTAGCGGGTGACCTCGGGGCTGCGGGCCATATGCCCGGCGAAACCGTTCGGATGGATGCCGAACAGCACGCAGTCGGAGGACGGCGGTGCCTCGGCGAGCAGCGCCAGCCAGCCGATGCCGTAGTCGTGCCGGGCGATGGTCGTGGTTTCCGGGAGCACGGTGCGGGTCACCCCGCGGGCCCCGTCGCAGCCGGCCACGAACTCGCACCGCACCAGCTGCCGTTCACCCGTGTCGGCATCGGTGTACGACACGGACGGCTCGGACGTCTCCAGGTCGTGCAGCCGGACGTCCCGGACGCCGAAGCGGATCTCGCCGCCCCTCGCGTCGGCGTACTCGCGGACCAGGTCCGTGACCAACAGGGGCTGGGGGTAGACGAAGTGGTGCTGTCCCGTCAGCTCGCCGTAGGCGAAACGGAAGCGGTCGCCGGCGAAGCGGAACTCGCACTCGGTGTGCAACTGGGCGCGCTCCAGCAGGGTGTCGGCGAGACCGCGCTGCTGCAGACCCCGTACGGCCCACTCCTCGATGACGCCCGCGCGCGGCCGCTGCTCGATGAACGCGCGGGTCTCCGCCTCGAGGACGAGACAGTCCACGCCCGCGGCCCGCAGGATGTTGCCGATCGTCAGCCCCGCGGGTCCGGCACCGACGATGACGACCGGAAAGCGTTGGGGCGCAAGGGAGTTGGAGTGGGAGGTCACCCGGACATTATGTCGGCGCCCCGGCCAGGCCGGGGAGGGGCGCCGGGTACCTCCCCACGCGGAGGCACCCGGGCCGTCTGTCTCAGTGCGCGGGCGCGTCGGTGACGACGACCTCGTCGATGCTGCGCTCGATCTCCGCGGCCGGGGACGCGGTGGCCCTCGCCCAGTAGTAGATCGCGAGGGAGAAGACGGCGATGAGCGCGATGTCCCACCACAGGGCGATCCGGCCCGAGCCGCCGAAGCCGCCCTGCCAGGAGATCAGGCCCATGCCCACCAGATACACCGGCAGCCACTGGGCGGCCTTCCAGTCCAGGCGGGGCGCGTCGGGCAGGTTCTTGGCGATGGCGTAGCGCGCGTAACCACCGAGGAGGACATAGCCGAGGAGGATCGCCACGCCGAGCCGCCACAGGGTGTGCCACCCCGCCCAGTAGATGATGAGGTTGGCCACCACGAAGGACAGCGGGGACAGGACCGAGCCCGCGGGCAGCCGGTAGGGGCGCTCGAGGTGGGGCAGCCGGTCGGCGAAGACGCCGTAGGCCAGCGGGGCGCCGGCGTACATCAGGACGCTCGCCGAGGTGATGAAGCTGACCAGCTGCTGCCAGCTCGGGAAGGGCAGGAAGCAGATCACGCCGGTCACGAAGGAGATGGCGAGACCGAACCAGGGCACGCCCCTGGGGTCGGTCCGCTCGAACAGCCTGGGCGCGTAACCGTTCTTGGCCAGGCCGTAGGAGACGCGGGAGGTGGCGGTGGTGTAGATGAGCCCGGTGCCGCCCGGTGAGATCACCGCGTCGAGGTACAGCACCCAGCTCAGCCAGCCCAGGCCGACGAGGGTCGCGAGACCGGCCCAGGGGCCCGCGATCCCGGGGTAGTCGAGATGCGCCCAGCCGTGCGCGAAGGTGCTGTGCGGCAGCGCGCCGATGAACACGATCTGGAGCAGCACGTAGATGACCGCGCCGATGGTGACCGACCCGATGGTCGCGCGCGGCAGGTCACGCCTGGGGTTGCGGCTCTCGCCCGCCAGTTGGATCGCCTGCTCGAAGCCCAGCAGGGCGAAGATGATACCGCTGGTGCTGATCGCGCTCAGTACGCCCTTGGCGCCGAACGGCGCGAAGCTCTCGGAGTGGAAGTTGCCCGGGTGGAAGTTGCCGATCGCGATGATGAAGATGGCGGCCAGCGGCACCGCGATCTTCCACCAGGTGGCGGCGCTGTTGGTGTGCGCGAGCACCCGTACGCCGAGGAAGTTGACGACCACGAAAACGGCCATGAGGAGTATGGCGACAAGGAGCCCGCTCGTGGTGAGCGTTTTATCCGCGTGCTGGAACCCCCGAGCCCACGACCAGTGACCGGCGTAACCGATCATCGCCTCGACCTCGATCGGCGCCACGGTCGCTGCCTGCAGCCAGGAGAACCAGCCGAAGGACATTCCGGCGAGGCCGCCGAATGCGTAGTGCGGATATCGGGCGGTGCCGCCCGCCACCGGGAACATACCGCCGAGTTCCGCGTGGACGAGGGCGAGCAGCACAATGGCCACCGCGCCGATGATCCACGAGATCACCGCGGCGGGCCCGGCCACGACGACCGCTTCCTGGGCGCCGTACAGCCAGCCCGAGCCGATGATGGAACCGACCGAGGCCCACATGAGCCCGATCAGCCCCACGTCCCGCCGCAGGCCGCCGCCCGGCATCCCCTTTGTCCCAGGTACTGAATCGACGCTTACCATAAATTAAGGGGCCTCTCACGAAATGCATACTTTCGATGTACAAGAGGCCCCAAGATTAGGGATCGACCGTATTTGAGTTGAAGATGTCCGTCGGTTATTTGACTTTCCTGCGGGGGATTCCTTGCAAGCGTTTCAGGAATTCCGGGGCGGGACGTCAGACGAGGCGGGGGATCTCGATAGCGGGGCACTTGTCCATCACCATGTCGAGGCCGGCGGCGCGCGTGCGGTCGTAGGCCGCCTCGTCGATGACGCCGAGCTGGTACCAGACGGCCTTGGCACCGATGGCGATCGCTTCGTCGGCGACCGCTCCCGCGAGGTCGCTGTTCACGAACACGTCGACCACGTCCACGTCGAAGGGAATGTCCGCGAGGGAGGCGTACCCCTTCTCGCCGTGCACGGTCTCCGCCTTGGGGTGGACCGGCACGATTCGCTTGCCGTGGCGCTGGAGCACCTCGGCGACCCGATAGGCCGCGCGCCCCTGGTTCGACGACAGGCCCACGATCGCCCAGGTGTCGCCGAGTTCGGTGAGGATCCTGCGGACAGTTGCTGAGTCGCCGTACACGCTCGGCTCCTTGCTCTGGGGGTGGGGGTGTCGTGATCGGGAACAGCGGGGAGGCGCGGTTGATTCCGCCCGGAAGGGGGAGCCGAGCAAGTTGGTTGAATCCCGTAACCGTGTCCGAAATACCGGTCAGTCACCTGCGCGCGGCCTTTCGCCCGCCTACGCTCGCCCCGTGCTGCGCATCACCGACGCCCGAACCGGCGAGACCGTCGACGCCGTCCCCGCCCTGAGGGGCCTGACCCGAGTCGAAGCCCACGTGCCGGGCTACGACACCTCCGCCCTCCGCATCCTGCTCGTCGCCGACCTCCTCGTCAGGGCGCTGGAGATCGGCGGCACGCCCGTGTGGGCGCTGCTCACCGGCGCCCGCGAACAGGCGGAGCTGCACGCGGGCGCCGCCGCCCTGGGCATGCGGCCCTTCGAGGACCGCCGGGACGTGGGCCCGGGGTGGGGCGAGTCCCAGGCCGTCCACGTGGTGGCAGAGGGCGGCGCGGCCCCGGACGGGCTCCGGGTCGCCGTCGCGCCCGTCGGGACGCCGGACCTCCCGGAGGGCGCCGACCCCGCCGAGGTCCGCCTCGCCCTGCTCACCCCGCCCCGGAGCACGCCGGCCCGGCTGGACGAGGCTGCCCTGGCCGAGGCCCACGAGACCCTCGTACGCTGGCGCCGGGCCGTCGCCGCGTGGGCTCGGCATCCGTCACGGCCCGTCCCCGAGAAGGTGCGCGGACGGCTCCGTACCGCCTGGGAGGACGACCTGGACGTACCCGAGGTGCTGCGCGTGCTGCGGTGGGTCGAGGAGTCGGAGCTGCCGGAGGGCGCCCGCTTCGAGACGTACGCCTACGCCGACCGGCTGCTCGGCCTCGAGCTCACCCGCGACCTGGGATCCCCGGCATGATCGCGCGCGCCGGAACGGGCCCGCTGCGCCGCCTGGTCGTCCTGAGACACGCCAAGTCCGCCTGGCCCGAGGGCGTCGCCGACCATGAACGCCCCCTCGGGCCCCGCGGCCGCCGGGACGCTCCGGAGGCGGGCCGCGTCCTCGCCGCTTCCGATCTGCTCCCCGACCTCGCCCTGTGCTCCACGGCCGTACGCGCCCGGCAGACCTGGGAGCTGGCGTCCGCCCAGTGGGGCACCCCGCCGCCGGTACGCCTCGACCCCGGGCTGTACGGAGCCGACGTGCCGGAGCTGCTGGCCGCCGTGCACGAGACACCTCCCGAGGCCGTGACACTGCTCCTCGTCGGACACAACCCCGGCCTGGAGGAGCTGGTCCTCACCCTGGCCGGCGACGGCCTCGACGACGCGCTGGACGAGGTCCGGGTGAAGTTCCCGACCTCGGCGATCGCCGTGCTGGCCTGGCACGGCACCTCCTGGCGGGCCCTGGAACCGGGGACGGCGCTGCTCACGTCCGTGCTGGTGCCGCGGGGGAGGAGGCAGTCCACCACGGACTAGGCTGACCGGATGCCGGACGAGTACCGCACAGTGGCCCGCGCGGGCGTGCACGAGACCGAGGTCAACCGCTCCCGCTTCCTGTGCGCCCTCGCCCCGGTGGCCACCGAGCGGGAGGCCCAGGACTTCGTCGCCGCCGTCCGCAAGGAGCACGCCGACGCCACCCACAACTGCTACGCGTACGTCATCGGCGCCGACGCCGCGATCCAGAAGGCGAGCGACGACGGCGAACCCGGCGGCACGGCCGGCGTCCCCATGCTCCAGATGCTGCTGCGCCGCGACATGCGGTACGTCGTCGCCGTCGTCACCCGCTACTACGGCGGCGTCAAGCTCGGCGCGGGCGGCCTCATCAGGGCGTACGGCGGCGCGGTCGGCGAGGCCCTGGACGCTGTCGGCACCCTCACGCGCCGCCGGTTCCGCCTCGCCACGGTGACCGTCGACCACCAGCGCGCGGGCAAGGTGGAGAACGACCTGCGGTCGACCGGACGCGAGGTGCGGGACGTCCGCTACGGCGAGACGGTCGCGATCGAGATCGGCCTGCCTGAAGCGGACGTGGCGGCGTTCCGGGGATGGCTCGCCGACGCCACCGCGGGGACGGCCGGGTTCGAACTGGGCGGCGAGGCCTACGGGGACGCCTGAGTCAGGTGGGCGAGGGCTCCGGTGTCAGATCCTCCTCGCCGATCTGCCTGCCCGACTGGAAGATAGTCACGACCTTGCCGTGTATCTCGTACCGGTATGGGCCGTTGCGGGCCTCGTAGCCCTCGCTCGTCTGCTCTGCCTCCATGGCGATGCCCGCCTCCCGGCCGTCGCTGAACTCGCCGTAGTAGTACAGGGTTCCGGACGTCGTGCGGCACAGGGTGATCTGCTTGTTCGACGTGCGGAACGCCTCGACGAGTTCGGCGCCGTCGCCGTTGGGGAGTTCGGCGGCGATGCGGGCCGGGCAGGTCCCGGCCACCGTGGTGCCGTCCGTGCCGCCCGAGTCCGAGGAGTCGAACGCGCTGCCGCAGCCCTTCGCGAACAGGCCCAGCAGGAAGAGCAGCACGAGGAATCCGACGCAGCCGCTCACGCAGCCCCTGTCCTTCGACTTGGGCGGCGGCGTGTGGACCGGCCGGGGAGGCGGCGCGTAGACAGGTGCCGGGCGCGGCGGCGGGACGGGGGTCGTGGTCGGGGTGGTCGGACGGTAGCCCGTGCTGGGGGAGGACGGGAAGAAGACGCCTTCCTCGGTGCGCGGCCGGGTGCCGCTCGATGCGGTACCGGTGCGCCGGGTCGATGTACCGGTCGAGCCGGGGCGCGGGGACGCCGGCCTCGGTCCGGATGCCGAGGTGGCCCCGGTGCTTCCGGCGCCGGTGCGGGGCGAGGGTTTCTTGGCCGGTGGCTTGCGGGGGGCCGTCTTCTTCGCGGTGGTGTCTCCGGAGGACGACGCCTTCGGCGACTTCGGGGACTTGGGGGTCTTGGGGGTGCCCTTCTTCGCCGCCGCCTTCCAGGAGGTGCCGCAGGTGAGGCAGGACACGTCCGTGCGCGCGTTGAACGTGTCGCACTCCGAACAGCGCCAGTCGGCGGTCGGGCGCGCGGCGCTCCCGGGCCGCTTCGCCGGCGGCCGGGGGGCGCCCGTCTTCTTGGCGGCGGGCTTGGCCGCCGCGGGCGCCCTGGCCGCCCCTGCTGCCTTGGGTGCCGCACCCGCCGCGGAGTCCCGACGGTCCTCGCCGCAGACCGTGCAGGACGTCTCCGCGGGCGCGTTGAACGTGTCGCAGTCCGCGCAGCGCCAGTTGGCCGATGCCACCACCTCCTGCTGACCTCCTCATTCGTCACTCTCACTCGTCTCCGCCGGGGTCCATGGGCCTCGGACCACGGTTCAGCCCCGTACCGTCACCCCGTGTCAGCCTCGATGCGGGCCGAGACGGCCGCGAACAACTCCTCCGACGCCGGTCCCGCGGGGGCGGCGATCCATTCCGGCGAGTCCACCGGCACCCGTTGCCACCCGGCCTCCTCAGCGGCGTCGGGCGCCTGCTCCGGGATGCCGAAGCGCCGGCGCAGCAGGTCGGTGTACTGCTCCGCCTCCTCCAGCCGGTCCGCCGCGACATCCACCCGGATCACCAGGAGCCCGGGTGTCGGGCCTTCGGGGAAGCGCAGATGGAAGACCCACTGGGACAGTCCGTCAGGGCCCTGCGGAAGCAGCCGTACCTGGGAGCAGCGCCGCACGTGCGACTCGACGGAGCCGTTGCGGTGCCAGTGGAAGGTCAGATAGCCGTCGCTGTGGCACTCCAGCCGGAACTCCGGCCAGTCGAGCGCCACGGGCTGGTCGGGCCGCACGTGCCGGTCGGACGTCACAGGCTGTTCGCGATCGTCTCGATGATCTCGTCCATCTCGAACTCCTCCAGTCCCTGACCGGCCTTGGAGGCGAAGTGCAGGGTGAGGTCCCACTCCTCGGCGATCGGGTCGGACCAGGGCGCCTGGTCCGGCGCGAACAGCACGAGCCGCTTCGCCGACTGCTCCATCACCGAGGTCTGGCTGCGGGCGTACCCCCACTGCTCGAACAGGTCGTCGAGGCTGCTGGGAATGGCCGCCGGGTACGAGGGAACGGAGGCGTGCGTGCCCAACGGGTGGGCCGGGGCGTCGGTGAACATCACGATGACATGGCGCCTGCGGTCCAGGCCGGTCTCCCAGGGCGAGTTGATCGCCAGGGCGAGCGCCTCCAGACCCGATTCGGGATAGTCACCGCCCCCACCGGCGTCGATGCCGCGGACGAAGTTCTCGAAGTCCCCGGACTGCGTGGGAAGTTGCAGGAAGCCGGTCTCCTCGATGGCGTTCGAGGGATCGTCGCCGAAGTCCCGGAAGGCGATGACCTTGAGGCGCAGCTGGCTGATCGCCTTGCCCTTCTTGGCCATCACGTCGTTGAGCCGGTCATGGAACTGGAGCGCGCTCGACTTCACGTTGTCGAGCACCGGGTACATGCTGCCCGTCGCGTCGATGCACAGCACGATGTCGACGGCGTACTGCAGATTCCCCTGGTACTGCTCACTGTTGCTCATACGGAGTCCCTAAGAATGTTGGCGGTCCGGGAGGACCGGGTGTGGCTGATGCGGAGTTGCCGTTGATGGCTCAAGGAGAATGGCCGCCCGGTCCTCCGGGA
>NZ_JBEXEA010000033.1:34584-88384 GCF_040606035.1 Streptomyces sp. NPDC005483 | reverse complement strand
GGTACGTCACCCCGCTCGAAACGAGATCCTTGCTCAGGCAGAACCTCGTCCCGGCAGCGTAAACACCCGCTGTCCAGTTCGCGGGGGGAACTTCACCAGGGTGAATCTGCCCCGACTGCATTGGGCGCTCTCCCGGGTCAAGGTGGAGCCGGTCACGGAGGCAGCGGCCAAAGCGGCGGCACAACTGCTCAAGGGCGCCGGTCTGCACGGACACAAGTACGCGATCGACGCCACCGTCGCGGAAGCAGCCTTGCGTCAGCCTGGTCCGGTCGCCGTCCTCACGTCGGATGTCGATGACATGACCCGGCTGTGCGGCAGCAAGGTTCTGGTGATCGGGCTCTGACCGCGATCTCGTCCCGGGACCGTGGACAGATCCGCGTGGATCCGCCGAGAACCAGAGTCGCCGCAGTGGGACCTGGCTGCCGGGAACCGTCGTGACGTGTCCCGGCAGATGGTGTGGCTGCACTGCGCCGGTCGCCCTATGAGGACGTGAGCGTGCGCTCTTCCCGCTTGATGATTTGTTCCAAATGTCGGCTATAAATGCAACCGAAACTGCAACCAGAGCATGCCGAAGAGCTGGACCGCAATGAGCGGTCCAGCTCTTCATTTCGCCTGGTCAGGCGGCTGCGGAGGATACGAGATTCGAACTCGTGAGGGGTTGCCCCCAACACGCTTTCCAAGGGTGCTCGTGTCCCTGGGAGGGCCGTACGAGGCCGTTCACCTGCGTCTGCGAAGGCTCGCCGTCTTGAAGCTTGAGGCGCTCTGGTACTGGTCCGGACGCGACGGTACGCCTGTGAATGAGACCAGAAGTGAGACCACGGCCCGGACCGGCTGTGCCTGGCCGCCGGGAGAGCACTGCAACCTGACCAGGTGCCTTAAGCAGCCACATCGCCCGTCGCTTGCGACTGAGGTTGCAGCATAGGAGGCTCTGTCCTGTGCTCAGGGAACCTAGTCAGTTGACGATCGCAGAAGACGGCTCGGTAGTCCTTCCCCTCGGGGTGCTGGCCGAGGCAGGTCTATCGCCCGGGAGCTCCGTCCTGGCCTACAGCAACGGCGACGGCCGGATCGTGTTGCGTCGCGAAGAGGATGCGGAACAGGACCTCATCGAGTTCGGGCGTCTCGACTAGCTGAGGCAGAGGCGTCGAGTACGCCGAGGATGCGCTCTACGGCCTCCTCTGGGGCCTCGTGTTCCCACACACGGATGACTGTCCATTCTGCGGCTGTCAGGGCCTCGTTGGCGGCTCTGTCTCTCGCGATGTTGCGCTCCAGCTTCGGCCCCCAGTAGCCGCTGTTAACGCCGGGCTTTCGGCCGTGCTCAGGGCAGCAGTGCCAGAAGCACCCGTCCACGAAGACAGCGACGCGCGCCCGGGTGAAGACGATGTCCGGCCGTGGCCGTGCACCCTCAAGCTGCAGTCGCAGATCCACGCGGTACCGCTTGCCTGCAGCGTGAAGCATGGACCGGATGGTGCGTTCGGGCTTGGTGTCCCGCCGCTTGATGGCAGCCATGTTGCGCGAGCGGCCAGGAGTCGGCGGCGTCGGGTATGCGGGGTCACTGTCGTGGGCCATCGGCTACAGCGTAGCCAAGAGCCAGTGTCAGACCCTCGGTGTTTGATGCGTCAGGATGGTAGACCTGAGCAATGCTGATGTGGAGGTACGAGCGTGGCTGATCTGACGGCCGTGGAAATCTGCGCGGGCGCTGGGGGCCAGTCGCTCGGCCTTGAGCTGGCCGGTTTCGACCATGCGTTGGCCGTTGAACTCGACGAGAACGCGGTGAACACGCTCCGGAAGAACCGCCCACACTGGGACGTACGGCATGGTGACGTGGCGGACGAGGCAGTCTGGAACCCCAAGGAGTTTTGCGACGTTGACCTGCTCGCTGGCGGAGTCCCCTGTCCCCCATTTTCCATTGCTGGCAAGCAGCTTGGCGCTACCGACGAGCGTGATCTTTTCGCGTGGGCCGTTGAACTCGCGGGAAGGATGCAGCCGAGGGCTGTCCTCTTGGAGAACGTGCGTGGGCTTTCAATGCCCCGCTTCTCCGCGTATCGCCAACACGTGAAGGATCGGCTGAAAGACCTTGGCTACTGGTCGGACTGGAAGCTTCTCCACGCTAGCGACTACGGCGTTCCGCAACTACGCCCCCGATTCGTTCTAGTCGCGCTGCGTAATGAAGATGCTCCCTGGTTCGAGTGGCCGGAAAAAACGCCTTACGAGGGCACGGTCGGGGACGCACTTTTTGACTTGATGAAGGCGAACGGCTGGCCAGGCGCCAAGGCATGGAGGAAAAAGGCAAACGATATTGCTCCCACTATCGTGGGCGGTTCCAAGAAGCACGGAGGGGCCGATCTTGGACCGACACGTGCTAAGGCGGCTTGGCGTGACCTCTGGGTAGACGCGATGGGTGTTGCCGATTTCCCGCCGGATGATTCGGTCCCCTCTGACTTCAGGCCTAAGCTCACGACGGAAATGGTTGCACGTCTGCAAGGCTGGGGGCGTGAACCGGAGTACGCCTGGGAGTTCACAGGCCGAAAGACGACGAAGTATCGGCAAATCGGCAACGCTTTCCCGCCACCGGTAGCCAGGGCAGTGGGCACTTCAATCGCCAATGCGCTGAACCGCAAGGGTCAGCCGAAGGACTTGTCTGAGGTGGAGGACGAGGTCATGCACGACCGGCTCTACCTGGCTTTGAAAAGTGCTCCAGCTGCGCTGACGGAGAAAGAGCTGGTGAAGCTGTCGGGCGAGAAGATCGACTCTGCGACCTTTGAGCGCCGTATGGCCACATTGGCAAGGGACTTTGTCATCGACGAGGACGACCAACTTGGCGGCCGCGCGTACCGGCTCGTGGGCTTCAAGGGCTTTATAGGGCAGGAAGGCCACGAGCGGCACGTGCGTTTCGCTGAGCAGCGGTCCCGTATCAGCTAACTGTAGCCGAGTAGTTTCTCGACATACGCAATTAGCGTTGCGTGCTCGGCGTGGGATAGTTGCCGTGCACGGTCATATGCTCGATCAAGCTTCGAGCGTGAACGCTCGCCGGTACGAAGCCAATTCAGAAGAAGCGTGAGATCGGCCTTGCGTAGCTGCTTGATCTCGGCAGTTACCTCGTCGTACTGCTCCGGATCAGGCAACTCGTTCCGTACTGTTTCATTGCAGCGGGCGCATTCCGTCCGCCAGTTGTCGATGTCGTCGGCAGCTCCTCTTGCTCGCAGTCGCTCCTGTGGAACTCGATGACCAATGGTGAGTTTCGCCTTACTGCCAGGCTCGCCTGGATAGGATTCGCCCGCTCCAACACCGCAGACCTTGCACCTGTGGCCGTCTCGGTCTAGAACTATTCGACGGGTTCGTTGCGAAAACTTAGGGCCCGCATTGGCGCGCTTCCTCTCGGTTGCTAGCCAAAGTCGCCGACCTTTTGCCTCTAGCCGGTAAGTATCCTGGGGGAGAGTGCGATCATCCTTATACGATGGAATGATCCAGTCGAATTCTCGCAACTTACGAAGGCGGCGATTTAGATGCTCTGAGTTGTCTGCAACGTCAGGACCTAGGGCGAGGCGCAGTTCCCGCATTGTGAAAGTCTCGCCGACTTCCTTGTGGAACCAGAGCCATGCGCCCAACCGCGGTTCCTGGCCAAAATCCCTTTTGGTACCAGGCCAGAACGAAAGTTCCCACCACAGAGTGCCGTCCGGCGCCCTTCTTGGGTCTTCTGGTTCGTCCATATCGATCGGAAGCATGGCAGGGATTATTGCCGGCTCAGTCGATCTTTGCCCAGAGACTCCGCTTCTGCCCTGCCTCAGCTGGTCTCGGCGACCGTCGAGGCAGGCTCGTCTAGATGCTGTAGCCACTTGTAGCCCAGGGAATCAGAGGTGCACGTGGTAGAGCGGCAGGGTCGGAGCCACATGACATGAGGCGCCTTCCTACGTCGCAACCCGGACACTGCCGGGCTGCCGAGCCGGGCTCGGGCGCTCGGTTAGCATGACTAGGCAGCCTGTGGGTCGTCTAACTGCGAACCGTCCGCTCACGCTCCAGGTTGCGCTTCTGCGCTCTCCCCACGAGGGGCCTCGCTCTGGCCGTCTTCCTGCATGACCCACTCGCGATAGCGGCTTGCATCGTATCCAGCGGCGCCGAGAAGCTCAGAGGACTCTCGAATACATCTTTCAAATTCATCGGCTTGAGCTCGAAGCATCTCATCTACTCTAGTTCGATTGCTAACCCGCCCAGGGACAGTGCTTGACTGAGCGCACATTTTATCTGTGGGAGATGCCGGGGGGTTAACTACCCTAATGAGATCGTGTGGATCGGGCTGAATGACCGGATCGGGCTTGAAACGAATAGCGAGAGAGACGATATCATCCACACCTTGGCCATTACCTGTTCGATATGTCATAAAGCTCTTCACTGAAGCTTTAAGTCCGAGATCTACTCCGCGTGAGATGATCCACTGCGTGAGCCCGAGCATGAATGCTTCACCTGCATCGGTAAAGTCAGCTACATGTACGGGCGAGACATTCTCCTGCAACCCCCAGGAAGCCGCAAACTCGGACGCATACGCTTGACACGTATCGTGGATGTCTTGGGCCATTCCAATCAGAGTTTCCTTTACTCTGACGTCTACGTTGCTATCATCCATTCGGGTTGTGATGAAAAGTAGAAAATCTTCATCGGAATGCATCTGGTGCTGGAGTATGGCTTGCAGGGCCGCGAAATAGTTGGGCACACCTCCGGCCTTCTCTACTCCTGCGAACCCGCCACAGAGGTCAATATTGATGGCATGGAAGGGCGCGTCTCGCTTCACGCGGTGCCATTCTGGCGAACGACTCTGCCCTACTGAGCGAAAGTCGGCCGAATAGACCTCGGATTGAGGGTGAATGCAGCCCATTCTAATAATGGAGAATTCAGCGGAATTGAGGTCCGATTGCTGAACCGCCAACGGAGCTGCGGCAGAATTAAATCCCAGATATCGAAGCGTAACCTCACGCGGCGAGCAAACGGTCTCCGCGATATGGCGTATATCGAGCAAATCGTTGCCCGGCAGGGTAAGGTAACGGAGCTCGCTACCTCTGAGGTTAAGGTCGCGTGCTAGGATCCCAATTTCGCGAGACCATTGAGAATTGCGCACATATTGTTTGCGTGGGCGGTGCCACGGCTTGAACTCACGTTCTATCTTTGCTGGAAAAGGAGGCGGACCGTCACCAAGAATGTCACGGAGGTCATCTGGCTCACTGGAGCCTGTCACTTCTTCAGCCAAGGTTTTCAGCTTCCATGATACCGAGGATCGACCCAAGCAGGTTGTCTTGTTCCTTCGGGGTTAGCTGTTCGAGAACCCCGTATACGGACAGCACTTTAGTGATAGCCTCCAGCTTTCGAATGCTGTTGGAATTCACTTCCGCGGGGGGCCTATCCGGAATCTCGTTGACGATCCGGTCAAGATCGAAAGTTTGAGAGATTCCCACGCTCTTTGTTGCCGGTTCTTGATGAGAACGTGCGAAGCGAATCTCCGGGACCACGCCTTCACCGTCGGTGCGTAGTGAATTAGCGGACGTTACGATGCGACTGATCCGGTCTTCCGCGTCGCGTTCTGCTGACCCTCTGGCTTCCAGCCGGAGTTGCTGAGCCTGACGCTTCTGAGTTGTTGCTAGTTGACGCAGTGCGTTGTGTAGCCATCGCGTGAGAACGACCGTATGTGGGTGAGCAGTATTGAAGCTCTCGCGGTCGATGTTAAGTGCAGCTTCTAGCCCCTGTTTGACGAAAATCTCGCACGTGATTTGTCGCAGGCGAGTCAATTCTGCGACCTGATAGTTGAAAAAAGTTGAGTCGAATAGAGTGCCACTCGCCCCGTGGATACGAACGAGGACGCCTTGATGATCAGTGGGCGCTACTTTGGGAGTCCAGACAAGGTAGCCTTCAAATTCCAACGGTCCGGCAGTGACGTCTCGGTCGTAGCCTTTGAACTCTTGGAGTAGTGACCCGACGAAAACTATCGGCTTCTTAAGTACGTGTTGCGTGGTTGGCAGGTTACGGAATTTGATCGGCCGACTAATTTGTACGCCGTCAATGATAACTTTGAAATCAGTGGGAGAAGCTTCAGTGGGAGCTAGGCCGGCGAGTTGCCGAACGGTGATACTGGGGTCGCCGCTTTTTAGCTCCTGTGCCGCTCCTTTGGAGTCATTTGCAAGCTTGTAGAAATATGCCCAATCATCCGCGACCCTCTCGTCGAGGATATTTTTTTCGACGTAAGGGAGTGGTAGCGCTAGAGCAAGGTTCCATAGCATCTGGAGATAGGTGTCAAACATATCTGAGAGTTTGACAGCGGTGCGTCCCTGCGCGGACGACCAGACGCTCTGCACCATCTTCGCGAATGCTTCCTGCGAGTCGTCTCGATCATCCCAAGGAAGGCTCCGCTGCTGATTTTTGGGGTCTTCAATATGGAGGCCGTGGGCGTCAAGATGGCCAATATGATATTTGGGAATAGATGAACGAGCCTTCGCCTCGCCTACTTCGCTCAGAGCGTTAGTGAAGGTGCCCCATAGCTGCTCACTGCGAAGACTGTCTCTGGTTTGAGGGCGAATGGAAGTTAGAACAATCGTCGTGCCATGGGCATCGATGTCATCAGTCGGCTCCCTCCAAGCCTGATAGCTACCCGCCTTGAAGTTGCTTCCTTCAGTGTCAATAGGGCCATCGGCGAACTGGCGTAGATTTACGAGTACCACCGTGCGGTATCGATCGTTCGCTGTTTTCGTGATGATTTGAAAACTGTGAGTAAGTTGGGATACTGAGAATATGCCAATTCCCAACTTTCCGATGAGCTTGCGGCCCCCCGGACTGGTATTTGAGTCATCCTCGGACGTGATTCCGAGTTCTTGACCTTCATCTGTTCGTTTAGCGCTTCCCCCGATGTTGTGAAGCAAGTGGATAACGGATTCAGGAGTCATCCCTGTTCCGTTGTCTTCTACCGTGATACGACTGAACCGCGGGGCATCAGTTTTGACTGAAACCCAGGTAGCATCTGCGTCGTAGGCGTTTGCGATGAGTTCCCTGACTGCCGATCCAGGTTGACGGTAGATTCCATCAGTAACCCGGGCGATGACACGGTCATTGGTAGTCAGCACATGTTCGACCGGATGGGAGTGTCCGACCTTGTTTCGAAGCTCGTTGGCGAACTGCTGGTCTAGCTCATTGTGCAACGGACTCATCGCCGGTTACTTGCCTTCCTCTCCGCGGAGTCAGTGCTTTGAACCTTCGCCTCAGTTCGCACATTTCGATTTATGACAACCTCCTGCGTCTAACCGGGTCAGTCCTCAGCAGTTCCTTCGCCTCGATCAAACGTTCAAGGGTCGAGACGTCTGGGCATCGCCCACTCAGTGTAGGTACTTGTGCCATCGGGCGATGAGAAACGTCAGAAGCAGTGCACTTGTATCGCATTTGTCTTGGTCTCAGCTCGAGTACGGTTGGCTTCCCTCCGCCTTCGTGGTTCAAGTGTCGTTGTCAGGCGCGGCGCGCTCACACATGACGCTCCGGTGCCGAAGCTCGAACGGCGCGATGAGGGATGCTGCCCGGAGCGTGCCATCGTCACGCTAGCTTTCTCGGGTGTGAACAGTGTCTAAAGCCTCAGGTACCGTCAGGTCGGTGTAGCGACTTTGGCCGGGAGCTGCTTTGGGGGGAGTGATCATGGCCCCGTAAGCTTCCGGCGCGTCGGGCAGTCTGTGGACCTGCCCGTTAAAGCACGACGTTGGGGCCATGATCTTCGAGGCTCCCCCCAAAGTGGCTGGCTAAAGTCGCGGAGCCGACCGCCCCAGCCACGGGGCAACGACCCCGGTAGCGAGGTAGCCCGCGGGGAACCGCCGCCGCGATCCGGCCTTGTCGGTAACCCAACGCGTCTTTGGCCTGGTGTGCGGCAATCCCCTGTACCTCATGGCCCGGTGCTGGGTTCTTGGCCGCTGCTGGTGGCGACGGGCGGGCGACGGTGCGCGGCCGGTGGCGGAGACATAGAGGCGGCGCGGCGGCGACCGACCGGCGCCGCCGCGCGTGCGCGGCCCCTCGGTCCTCTTGGATCGATCCCGACTTCGTTGGGCGGCTCGGGTCTCATGGTCTTGATGGGGTGTCTCGTGCTCGTGCGCCTTATGGGCCCTACGGGTGCTGCTGGGTCTTCCATCTCTAGGCCGGATCGTGGCGGCGGTTCCCCGCGGGCGTGCCCTGCGTCACCGGAGGAAGATCCCCAGGTCATAGGGCGGTTGGTGCTCGCGGCCGGAGCAGGACGGCCGCGAGCGGAGCGAGCCTTGATGAAGTAGGGAAACTCCCACCGCGCCGGGATCAGCTTGGGGCGACGTAGCACACTGCGTCGATGCTCTGGCCACTTCCGTACCGGTGCGGGGCTCGTCCGATCTCGCGCCATCCGAGTCGTTCGTACAGCCGCATAGCGGCGGTGTCCTTGGTCATCACGTCCAAGACAAGGCGAAGCCCGTGCTCTTCGGCGTAGCTCATGGCGGCCTGCATCAGGCGCTCGCCGAGAGCATGCTTCCTGGCTGACTGGACGACGAACAACCTGGCCAGTACGGCAATTTGATCCTTCTTGTCGCTGCTCTGCTGCATCCAGAGGGAGACCGCATCCTCGTCGTGAGGGCGCATGATCGCCACGTGCCCGACTACGGCTCCGTCCAGCTCTCCCACCCACGCGGTGATCACGTCAGCGGATTGCAACCAAGTCTCGGGCTGCTCAACTCCTTCGACCGGATACCCGTCGGTGGCGTGTACATCGATCAACGCCGCTGCGGCATCAGCCAGATCACTGTCCTCGAAGGGTCGGACGATCACAGACTTCACGTGCGGCTCCTCGTCACTCGACTGGCAGTTCGTAGAGCAATCCGGTCTGGTCGGCTCGGTGTACGTACCGCGAGACCTCGAAGGGGACCCCGTCTTGATCCAAGCTCGTGTGCAGCACCTCCAAGACGGGCACACCCGGCAGGAGTTCGAGGATCGCGGCTTCCTCTGGGGTGGGCATCCTCGCGCTGATCTCGTCACGGACGCGCGTCATGACGTGGCCCAACTCCTCTAGACGGCCGTAGATGCCGTCCTTCCCGGTCTTGGGCTGCATGAGCAGCGTCCCCTGAGCCTCGTCCCACCGAAGGTAGGTGGAGACGATCTGCACAGGCTCGTCATCCGCGAAGTAGTAGTTCTCCCGATGGATAACGCTCTCTTCGCCGACTGGCACTTTGAGGCGCTCCGCGACGTCCGTCGGCGGCCTCTCGCGAGCGATGGACGGGACCTCAATCCTCGCGGTCTTGCCCTGCCGCTTCGCCTCCAACCGGAACGGCGTCAGCCCCGTCTCGCGGTTCTTGAGCGAGTAGCGGTCGCTGCCAAAGCGAAACAGCCGCTGCGGCTCCCTGACGAAGACACCGCTCCCATGCTTCGCGGTGACGAGTCCCTGCTCAGCAAGGATCCGAATCGCCTCGCGCGCGGTGTTTCGAGCCGCCCCGTACGTCTCGGCCAACGCTCGCTCGGACGGCAGCTTGTCACCGGGACGCAGCTCGCCGACCTCGATCTGACGACGGAGGTCTTCAGCGATGCGTCGGCTTGGTGGCTGCGAAGTCGAGGGGCGGGCGGACGTCATGACCGGAGTCTAGCAACTGGCTCAAGCCACCTTGTTGACCCAGACGGCGGCGTGTGCTCAACTGGCTTAAGCCAGTAAGTGGCTCAAGCCAGTTGGCGCACTTGAGGTGTGCCACGAACAAGGAGTGATGCGCTGTGCGTCAGATTCCTGTAGACACCTCCGCCGCCACCGTGATGGTGGCCCAGGCCCCCGAGCCGAAGATCAAGGACCGGCGTACCGGCGAGATCGCCACCGACACCGAGACCGGCGCGACGCTGATGACCGTGAACGTGATGTTCGCGGCCAACGGCGACGTGGAGATCCTCACGATCACGGTCCCCGAGACCGGCATCTCCGGCGACCTCGCCATGGGTACCCCGGTCGCGCTCACGGGGCTGATCGCGCGGCCGTGGGAGAACGAGTTCAACGGCCAGAAGCGGCACGGCATCGCCTTCCGCGCGGTCGCCGTCACCTCGCTTGTCGCCGCTGCGTCGAAGCCGAAGGCGGCCTGAGCATGACGACGTGGATAGGGATCGCGCTCGCGGTCCTGGCCGTTGTGGCGCTGCTGCTGAAGTGGCGCCGCCCGGTCTGGTACTGGCTGAGCTTCGGCGTCACCCTCGCGATCCTGCGGGTGCTGTTCCGCTACGCGGCCGTCATGGAAGCCTGCCGCCTGACCGTTCCCGCCTCGCGGATGCGCCGGGCACTGGCCCGCTGGATGAAGAAGCCGGTTCCGCAGCAGCGGGTTCCGCGTCTGGTGTGGATCCGCCCGACCCGTACCGGCCTCCGGCTACGGATCCGGCTCTGGCCCGGACAGGACGCGTTCGAGTTCGCCGCCGCCTCCGACCGGCTGCGCCACTCCTTCGCGGTCCATCAGGTCACCTCCCGCGAGATCAAGCCCGGAGTCATCGAGATCGCGCTGACCGGCTACGACGTCCTCAAGCGGGTGCAGATGCCCGCCGACACCGACCGCGGCCTGCTGAAGATCCCGCTCGCCCTGGTCGAAGACGGCTCGGTGCACTACCGCGACTACCGCGAGGTCCCGCACGCGATCACGGTCGGCGTGACGCAGTCCGGGAAGTCGGTCACCCAGCGCACCGTGATCAAAGAGCTCGCCTCGCAGCCGGTCGCGCTGGTCGGCATCGACTGCAAGAAGGGTGTGGAACTCGGCCCGTTCGCCCGCCGCTTCTCCGCGATCGCCGACAACCCGGATGACGCCATGGAGCTGCTGGAAGCCCTCGTGGCGCGGATGGAGGTCACCTACGACACGATCCGCCGCACACAGAGGATCAGCGCGGACACTCCGCATGCGGAGATCGCCGCGAACATCTGGGACCTGCCCGAGGACCTGCGGCCGGTGCCGATCGTGGTCACCATCGACGAGATCGCCGAACTCGCGCTGAGCACGAAGAAGAACGACCCGCGCCGGGACCGGATCGTCAAGGCCCTGGTCCGCCTCGCCCAGCTCGGCCGCGCAGCCGGGATCTTCCTGGACATCTACGGGCAGCGCTTCGGCTCCGAACTCGGCGACGGGATCACCATGCTCCGTGCCCAGCTCACGGGTCGGATGGTGCACCGCGTCAACGACGAATCGACGGCCAAGATGGCGTTCGGGGACATCTCCCCGCACGCGGTGTTCGCCGCCACGCAGATCCCCAACGACCGGCGCGGGATGGCCGTGGTCGGCTACTCCACGGGTGAATGGGTCCGCATCCGCACCCCGCACACGACCATGCGTCAAGCCGTCGCCGCCTGCAACAAGCACGCGAACCTGGCCCCAGATCTGCCGGAGTTGGCCCGCTTTCGCCCGCTGCATGACCTCGCGCCGGTTGAGACGCCCGCGGTGATCGAAGCCGCCTAGCCCCTCCCTGTTCCACGGTCGGCGCGACCGCCTTCGCGCCGGGTCCCTACCCCTCCCATGCCCGAAACAGAGGTGATCGTCATGACCGTGATCCCGTTCCCGGAACGCACCCCGGAGCCGGACCCGCTGGAATCCGCCCTGCTCTCCGCGTGGAACAACTCACCGGACGTGATGGACGACTACCGCGACGAGGACACGCCAGACAGCGACTCTGAGTGGAGCTGGTGACCGGCATGTGCGACAACTGCGAGGACTTCCACCGCACCGTGATCCTGCTCGGCGCCCTGGCCGTGTACGCCGACACCCTCGGCCCCGAGGCCGACCAGACGTTCATCGACGCCGTGGGCCCGTGCCTGGCCGCGTCGCTGCCGGAGCCGCCGCCCGGCCTGTTCCCGCCCGGCTACGACCCCACCGACGGCCCCGACTACCCCGGCGAGGGGTGGATGCCGTGAGTGCCGCGCAGAAGCCGACCACCCGCCGCCGTAAGCCTGCGGCCCCGAAGCCGGAGCCGGTGAAGTGCTCGACGTGCAAGGGCTCGGGTGAGGTCTCCCGCACGGTCCGCGTCGGCCGCAAACAGCGCGCGGTCGGCCAGCAGACCGGCCTGTGCCTGGCCTGCCTCGGCTCCGGCGAAGCCACCGACTGAACCGCCCGGGCGGGGCGTCCGGACACCTGATCCCCGCCCCGCCCTGGCCCAACTCCTCTGAAGGAGGTGAAGACATGACCCGACAGCTTCGCCCGGATGCCGTGCTGGTGCAGGCCGTGATTGCCGGAGCCTTGTCCTTCGCCCACCTGCACGACCTAGCCGCTGCGGCCGGGCAATCCGGCTGGAAGGCCTGGGCCTACCCGATCAGCGTTGATCTGCTGCTGGTGGCCGCATGGCGTCGGCTGCGCGCCGTTGGTTCGTCCCGGCTGGCCTGGTGCTGGTTCCTCATCGCCCTGATCGCCTCGCTCGGCGCCAACGTCGCCACGGCCGGATTCCTCGACCTCGCCCACCCTCCGGCCTGGCTGCGCTTCGGCGTCGCCGGGTGGCCCGCGCTCGCCTTCCTCGGCGGCACCTTGCTCGCTCACTCGCCGACCACGGCCGGGGACCGGGTGCCGGTTCCGTCGGCGCCCGCCGCCCCGGCCCCCGCACCTGCCCCCGAGCCGGTCTCCGACCCTGCCGCGTCGCCTGTTCCCCTCGTCGCGGGCGAGGACACCCCGGCCCTGCCCGCTGCCGACCCGGCCCCGGCCGTGCCTGCCGCCTTGGTGGCTCACGCCCGGAAGGTCGCCGACGACCACCAGGCCCGGACCGGATCGCCGATCGACACCGACACCCTGCGTGCCCGCCTCGGCGTCCCCGCCCCCATGGTCGACGCCATCGCCGCCCAAATCACCTGAGGAGAAAGGAACTTCACCCATGGGCCTGTACCAGATCTGGAGCGAGATGCACCGGGTGGGCACCACCGCGATCGGCGGCGGACCCGACCGACGCACCGGCGAGATGAAGTACGTCGCCGCCTGCGAGGCCGAGGACTGCGGATGGTCGTCCGCCTACGACTCCTACGAGGCCGCCATGGTCGCCGCCCGCGGCCACCGCTGCCCCGTCCGTTGACCCATCCGCTGACCCACCGAAGGGAGATCGCTCATGTCCGTGCCGCTGTGGTTCTTCATCGCCTGCCTGGGCCTGGTCGGCGTCAAGCTCGTCCGCCCGCCCTGGTGGCTCGTGATCGTCCTGCTGATCGGCGGCTACCTCCTCGCCGACAGCTTCCTCGCCCCCGCCATCGACACCGCAACCAAGTAAGGAGCCCCCGCCATGATCCGACCCAAGATCCCGGTCAACCCGACGCCGACCGGGCTCAGCACCCCGCCCGCCGTCATCCAACCGACCAGCATCACCTTCGGCGCCCCGACCCCGCCGCCCGCGCCGATGGCTCCGGCTCCGGTTTCCTCGCGGCCCACGGTCCAGCTCACCCC
This sequence comes from Streptomyces sp. NPDC005483, assembly GCF_040606035.1. Classification (NCBI taxonomy): domain Bacteria; kingdom Bacillati; phylum Actinomycetota; class Actinomycetes; order Kitasatosporales; family Streptomycetaceae; genus Streptomyces; species Streptomyces sp. NPDC005483. The sequence goes on along the minus strand of NZ_JBEXEA010000033.1, from coordinate 74,999 downwards.
CGGCGCCGTCGTCGCCGTGGCTGGTATGGGCACCGCGGTTGTGCTCGTGGTCGGCGCCGTCCTGGTCTCGATGCTGCTCGCGGTCGCCATCACGGGCGCCTCGGTCGCCGTGTGCGCCCTGGTCATCCGCTCAATCCTCAGCACCGACATCCGACGCTGACCGGCCCCCGGGCGGCCTGACACCGCCAAGTATCCGCCGCCCGGGCGCCACCCCTGTCCGAATCTCTCAACCGGAAGGAACCTTCATCATGACCGGCCACACCCCGGCCTCGCACAATCCGGCGCGGATCTGCCCGAACTGCGACGGCTTCGCCACTGCCGCCGTAGCCTCCGGCACCCGCCACCGCGACGGCTCTCGCGTTCTGCTCCGCGTCAACTGCGGCACCTGCCACGGCACCGGAACCGTGCCTCTCCGCCCGCGTCTCAAGGCCGCGGACGTGGAGGCCGCCGCATGACCGACACTGCGACCTTCGCGGGCCTGGACCCGGCCACCCTCGCCGACACACTCAGGGTGGCCGGGTCCCCGGACTTCGACCGCTGGCAGGACCAGATCAAGCGCACGGGCGGCTGCTCCGACCCGATCCACCTGCGCGGCTGGGTCCTGCACAAGGACAAGACGACCGGCGAACTCCTGCACCGCTACAGCACCGAGCAAGAGCCTGGCGGACGGCTGCGCATCGCATGCGGCAATCGGCGTGCTTCCCGCTGCCCGGCCTGCGCCTGGACGTACGCGGGGGACACCTATCACCTGATACGTGCCGGGCTCGTCGGCGACGACCAGCGCGACATCCCCGCCACCGTCCGGGATCACCCCCGGGTCTTCGCCACTCTCACCGCGCCCTCGTTCGGCCCGGTCCACAACCGGCCCAAGGGCGGCTGTGGCTGCGGGACCCGCCACGCCCCCGACGATCCCGCCCTCGGCACCGCCCTGGACCCGGCGGCCTACGACTACGCGGGCGCGGTGCTCTTCAACAACCATGCGAGCGAGCTGTGGATGCGCTTCGCCAACCGGCTGCGCCGCGAGATCGCACGTCGGGCCGGACTCACCCAACGCGAACTCGCCGAGGCCTGCCGGGTCTCCTACGGCAAGGTGGCTGAGTTCCAGAAGCGCGGCGCGGTCCACTTCCATGCGGTCATCCGCCTCGACGGCCCCAATGGACCTGACTCCCCGCCGCCCTCCTGGGCTTCGGTCGACCTGCTCACCGACTCGGTGCGCGCCGCCGTCCGGCACGGCTACACAACGGTGAGCGTGCCCGCCTCCGGCGACCAGCCCGCCCGCACCTTCACGTGGGGCCGACAGCTCGACGTACGGCCAGTCAAAGCCTTTGGGGACGGCTCAGAGCTCACTGAACAGGCCGTCGCCTCCTACGTCGCCAAGTACGCCACCAAAGCCGCTGAGACGACCGGAACGGTTGATCGCCGGGTCGGCAACAAGGAAGTCCTGGCACTGCTTGGCATCCCGGGCCACCCCCGCCGCCTGATCGAAGCCTGCCTGGACCTGCACGCCCTCTACCCCGACCGAAAGCTGCGCGACTGGGCCCACATGCTCGGCTTCCGCGGCCACTTCAGCTCCAAGTCCCGCCGCTACTCCACCACCCTCGGCGCCCTCCGCCAGACCCGAGCCGACTATCGCGCAGCACAGGAACGCCAAGGCCGCGGCCTCGACGACACCGCCCCCGACACCGTCCTCGTGCTCGCCGATTGGCAGTACGCCGGGCACGGCCACACCCCCGGCGAATCCGCCCTCGCCGCCACCATCGCCCGGGACATCCAGCACAACCGCGAAACCGCACGCGAAGAACTGGCCACTAGGGAGGGATCCGATCATGCGTGAGCGTCTGTGGAACGTGCCGGGCTCGGACTGCCCGGTGTGCCGCGAATTGCCTTGCCCCGACTGTGCCGCCTGCTGGGCTGCCTTCGTGGCCAACGAGTGGACGGCCTGCTTGGAGTGCGGCGGGTTCGGCCGTCACTCGACTGAGCCCCGCTTCCCATGCCCTGTCTGCGGCGGTTCCACGCTCGTGCCGGCCCGTGACGTCTTGATCTTGCTCGGCCTCGAAATCAAGGAGGAGAAGTGACCACAGCCGCAGCCACACTTGCCCCGACAACCGCCGATCCGACGCTTCTCCTCCTTACTGTCGAGGAAGCTGCTCGGCGACTGCGCATCGGCCGGACGACGTGCTTCGGCCTCATAGCCTCGGGTGAATTGGAGTCGGTCAAGGTCGGCAGCCTGCGGCGGATACCCGCGGATGCCCTTACCGCGTATGTCGGCCGCCTGCGCGGCGGCTCTGCCTCCTCCATGAGGTGCGCGTGATGGCGAAGCGAAGCCGTGAGCCGAACGGGGCAGCCTCGATCTACAAAGGGGCCGATGGACGGTGGCACGGACGCGTGACGGTCGGTGTCGGCCCGGACGGGCAACCAGACCGGCGGCATGTCGGCCGCAAGACCAAGGCTGAAGTCCTCAAGGCAGTCCGGGAGATCGAGCGGAAGCGCGACTCAGGAAGCCTCAGCAAGCCGGGTCAGAAGTGGACGCTTGGCAGTTGGCTGGAGCACTGGGTGCACGAGATCGCAGAGAAGTACGCCGCCGAGAACACTTACGCCGGTTACGAGGTGGACGTGCGCGTGCATCTGGTCCCGGGCCTCGGGGCGCACCGGCTCGACCGCCTGGAGCCGGAGCACTTGGAGGCCTTCTACGCCAAGATGCAACGCGAAGGCAGTAAGGCCGGGACGGCGCATCACGTGCACCGCACAGTGCGTGTGGCGCTAGCCGAGGCCAGGCGGCGTGGGCATGTCTCCCGCAACGTCGCGGAGATCGCCCGGGCGCCTCGGATCGAAGAGGAGGAGGTGGAGCCGTACACGATCGAGGAGGTGCAAAGCCTGCTCCTGGAGGCCGCCAGGCTCCGCAACAGCGCACGGTGGGTCGTCGCCCTCGCGATCGGCCTCCGTCAAGGGGAAGCGCTCGCGCTCCAGTGGGAGGACGTTGACCTAGACGCTGGGTACGTCCGTATCCGGCGAAATCGGCTCCGGCCCAGGTACCGGCACGGCTGCGACGGTGAGCCGTGCGGCAGAAAACCTGGCTACTGCCCAAAGCGTGAGCAGACCCGGCGCGAGCACAAGACCACGAAATCGCGCTCCGGCCGCCGTACGGTCGGCCTGCCTGCCCCCCTGATCAAACTGCTCCGCAAGCACAAGGAGGAGCAGGACCGTCAACGTGCGGAAGCCGGTGCTGATTGGGAGGACAAGGGCTATGTCTTCGCTACGCCTACGGGCGGGCCGCTGAGCCCGAATACCGACTACCACGTGTGGAAGCGGCTGCTTCGGGATGCGGGCGTGCGGGACGGGCGTCTTCATGACGCTCGCCACACGGCGGCTACCGTTCTACTCCTGCTTGGCGTCCCGGATGTGATCGTGGACGCAATCATGGGCTGGGAGCCGGGTGGCGCCGCGCGGATGCGGGCCCGGTACATGCACGTCACCGGTCCTATGCTCCGGAAGGTCGCGGACCAGGTCGGCGAGAAGCTGTGGGGTCCTGCTGGGTCCCAATGAGACCAAAAATGAGACCACGCACGACGAAGGGCCCCACCGCGAACGGTGGGGCCCTTCGACATCGTGCCCGGTGAGGCACTGGCGGAGGATACGAGATTCGAACTCGTGAGGGGTTGCCCCCAACACGCTTTCCAAGCGTGCGCCCTAGGCCTCTAGGCGAATCCTCCGCGGCAAACAATACAAGACGTTGAGGAGTGCTCGCGAACTCGTTCCCACCCCTCGCCATCGGGTACTGTTTGGGCAGCCCCTCACGCGGCGCTATCTGACTGAACTCCCCCAGGGCCGGAAGGCAGCAAGGGTAGGTCGGCTCTGGCGGGTGCGTGGGGGGCGTTCGCGTTTCCGCGTGGGTCGGGTTGTCAGTGGGCGCCTATAACCTCGTATGCGTGTCGTCTCTCGCGCTGTACCGCCGCTATCGCCCGGAGTCGTTCGCCGAGGTCATCGGGCAGGAGCATGTCACCGACCCGCTGCAGCAGGCGCTGCGGAACAACCGGGTCAATCACGCGTACCTGTTCAGCGGTCCGCGCGGATGCGGCAAGACGACCAGCGCGCGCATCCTCGCCAGGTGCCTGAACTGCGCGCAGGGGCCCACACCCACCCCCTGCGGCGAGTGCCAGTCCTGTCAGGACCTGGCCAGGAACGGCCCGGGGTCCATCGACGTCATCGAGATCGACGCCGCCTCCCACGGTGGCGTGGACGACGCCCGTGAGCTGCGCGAAAAGGCCTTTTTCGGCCCGGCGAGCAGCCGGTACAAGATCTACATCATCGACGAGGCCCACATGGTCACGTCGGCCGGGTTCAACGCGCTGCTGAAGGTCGTCGAGGAGCCCCCGGAGCACCTCAAGTTCATCTTCGCCACCACCGAACCCGAGAAGGTCATCGGGACGATCCGGTCGCGGACCCATCACTATCCCTTCCGGCTCGTACCGCCCGGCACCCTGCGGGAGTACCTCGGCGAGGTGTGCGGCAAGGAGAACATCCCCGTCGAGGACGGGGTGCTGCCGCTCGTGGTGCGGGCCGGGCAGGGCTCCGTGCGTGACTCCATGTCCGTCATGGACCAGCTCCTCGCCGGAGCGCGGGAGGAGGGTGTGACGTATGCCATGGCGACCTCTCTCCTCGGCTACACCGACGGCTCACTCCTCGACTCCGTCGTCGAGGCCTTCGCCACCGGTGACGGGGCTGCCGCCTTCGAGGTCGTCGACCGGATCATCGAGGGGGGCAACGACCCGCGCCGTTTCGTCGCCGACCTGCTGGAGCGGCTGCGGGACCTGGTCATCCTGGCCGCCGTTCCCGATGCCGCCGAGAAGGGGCTCATCGACGCCCCCGCCGACGTCATCGAGCGCATGCAGGCCCAGGCCGGCACCTTCGGCGCCGCCGAGCTCAGCCGCGCCGCCGACCTCGTCAACGAAGGCCTGACCGAGATGCGCGGCGCCAACTCGCCCCGCCTCCAGCTGGAACTCATCTGCGCGCGCGTACTGCTCCCCGCCGCCTACGGGGACGAGCGCTCGGTCATGGCCCGCCTCGACCGCATCGAGCGGGGAGTGAACTTCTCGGCCGGCGCGGGCGCCCCCGCGATGGGATACGTGCCGGGGCCGCAGGCACACGGGGGAGTAGCCCCGGCTCCCTCCATGGCCGCCGTACCGCCCACACCAGCGGCCCCGGTTGCGCCCGGCGGCGGTCCCGCCGCGGCCCGGGCCGCCGTCCGGGCTTCGGGTGCGGGTGCACCGCCCGGCGGCCCGGAGTCCGGCAGCGGCATCGCGGGCGGGGTTCCCGGGGGAGCGGGTGGCCCGGGCGGATACCCGGGCGCTACGGCAGACTCGGCGCCCCCCGTCCCCGCCGGTGCGCCAACCACCCCCGCCGGTGCGCCCCCCGTCCCCGCCGGTGCGCCACCCGCCCCGGACGCCCCCGCAGGTGCGCCCTCGGGCCCGTCCGCCGGCCCGGCGCACGGTTCTCCCGCGGGCCAGGCCCCCGCTGCACCGCCCGCCCCTCCGGCCGACCCAAGCTCCGGCCAATCCCCCGCCGCCCACCCGGACCAGCCCCACCAGCCGCCGTCCACCCCTGCCGCGGCCCCCGGCGCCTGGCCCACCGCGGCCCCCGCCGGCGGCGGTCGGCGTCCCGGTGGCTGGCCCACCGCGACCCCGGCGGGCAGCGGCCCGTCACAGACGCCCGCAGCGCACCGACCCGCGGCCGCCCCGGCACCGGCACAGCCGGCCCCCGCGGCCTCCGCACCCGCTCCGGCCGCCTACGCGCCGCCGACCGGTGGCCTCGACCCCCGCCAGCTCTGGCCCAACATCCTGGAAGCGGTCAAGAACCGCCGCCGTTTCACCTGGATCCTGCTCAGCCAGAACGCCCAGGTGGCCGGCTTTGACGGCACCACCCTCCAGCTCGGCTTCGTCAACGTCGGCGCCCGCGACAACTTCGCCAGCAGCGGCAGCGAGGAGGTGCTGCGCCAGGCGCTCTCCGAGCAGTTCAGCGTCCAGTGGAAGATCGAGGCCGTCGTCGACCCGTCGGGCGGCGGCGCGGCACCCCCGGCACCCGGCGGCTTCAACGGCGGCGGCGGTGGCTACGGCGGAGGCGGCAACGCGGGCGGCTACGGCACCGGGAGCACGGGAGGCTACGGCGCGCCGGCCCCCCAGGCCCCGCCGTCCCCCCAGTCGACGTCCGCCCCGGCGAGCCGGCCGAGACCGGCGCCCGCACCCGCAGCGGCCCCCGCCCCACAGCGGTCCGCGCCGGAACCCCCGCCGGTCTCCATCGAGGACGACATCCCCGAGGATGACGATCCCGACCTCAACGAGTCGGCCCTCTCGGGCCGCGAACTGATCGTGCGGGAGCTCGGGGCGACGGTGGTGGAGGAGATCACGAACGAGTAGAGGCGGCCCAAAGGCGGAGCGGACAAAGACCTGCCCCTTGGTGGAACCTACGACTCCGATCGCTCCACCCCGTAGGAACCCCCCACAAAAACCCCGTTAGGCTGACCCCGTGAAGGTCCTCGTCATCGGTAACGGCGCCCGCGAACACGCCCTGTGCCGCTCCCTGTCCCTCGACCCCGACGTCAGCGCACTGCACTGCGCACCCGGCAACGCCGGCATCGCCGAGGTCGCCGAGCTGCACCCGGTCGACGCCCTCGACGGCGAGGCGGTGTCCGCGCTCGCGCAGCGACTCGACGCCGGCCTGGTCGTCGTAGGCCCGGAGGCCCCGCTGGTCGCGGGGGTCGCCGACGCCGTCCGCGAGGTGGGCATTCCCGTCTTCGGCCCGTCCGGGGAGGCCGCGCAGCTCGAGGGCTCGAAGGCCTTCGCCAAGGACGTCATGGCCGCGGCCGGAGTACCGACCGCCCGCTCCTACGTCTGCACGACCCCCGAGGAGGTCGCCGAGGCCCTCGACGCCTTCGGCGCCCCGTACGTCGTCAAGGACGACGGTCTGGCGGCAGGCAAGGGCGTGGTCGTGACCAGCGACATCGAGGTCGCGACGGCCCACGCGAACGCCTGTGAGCGGGTCGTCATCGAGGAGTTCCTCGACGGCCCCGAGGTCTCCCTCTTCGCCATCACCGACGGCGACACCGTCCTCCCGCTCCAGCCCGCCCAGGACTTCAAGCGCGCCCTGGACGGCGACGAGGGCCCGAACACCGGCGGCATGGGCGCGTACTCCCCGCTGCCCTGGGCCGACCCCAAGCTGGTGGACGAGGTCATGCAGACGGTTCTGCAGCCCACGGTCGACGAGATGCGCCGGCGCGGCACGCCCTTCTCCGGTCTGCTGTACGCCGGTCTCGCGATCACGTCCCGAGGCGTGCGGGTCATCGAGTTCAACGCCCGCTTCGGCGACCCCGAGACCCAGGTCGTCCTGGCCCGCCTGAAGACCCCGCTGGCCGGTGTCCTGCTCGCCGCCGCGAGCGGCAACCTCGAGGACCTGCCGCCGCTGCGCTGGAGCGAGGACGCCGCGGTCACCGTGGTCGTCGCCTCCCACAACTACCCCGCCACCCCGCGCACCGGTGACCCGATCACCGGCCTCGACGAGGTGGCCGAGCAGGACGCCCCGCATGCGTACGTCCTGCACGCCGGCACCAGGCGGGACGGCGACGACGTCGTCAGCGCCGGCGGCCGCGTCCTGTCGGTCACGGCGTCCGGCAAGGACCTCACCGAGGCCCGCGAGCGCGCGTACCGGGCCGTGGGCCGTATCCGGCTCGACGGTTCCCAGCACCGGACGGACATCGCGGCGAAGGCAGCGTCCGAAGCCTGAGAAGTCTGCAATACACCGGGGTGAACCACCGCCCCCGAACAACCCGACAGGCCCCGGATCCGTCTAAGGATTCGGGGCCTGATCTTTGCTGTACGTCATCCACCTTTCCCCAAAGCCATTCCATCGAGTGACCGGGCCCGCATACGGCTGACGGGGGCCCGGGGCCCAACTAGGGTGCGGCGCAAGCGGTCCGGCACTTGGCCCACCGGCATTGCGGTGTCAGTGGCGGGTGCCACAGTGGGGGAGTGAGCAACGCCAGGACAGCCCGGCATTCAGGACGGCGGCAAGGGGGTGAGGTCCGGTCATGACCGGTATCGGTGTGGAGGTGGGCGCGCAGGCCGCGCGCTCCCGTGCCCTCGCCGTGCTGCGGATCCGCAGCCGTGCGCTGGCCGTGGCGCTGCTGCCCGCGGCGGTGGCCGTGGTGCTGCTCGCCGGAGGTTCCACCGGCCATCTGGTGGGCGGGTTCTGGGACAGCTCCCGGCTTGCCATGAGCGTGCTCGCGGCCGTCGTGCTGCTTGCCGCCGGGGCCGTTGCCCTGGTCGTCGCCCGCGCCCGTCCCGCCGTCAGCCCGACCGTCGCGATCGCCGAGGAGTCCGCGCCCGACCTGTACCGGATGGTGCGCGACCTCGCCGACCGCCTGGACGTCCCCGCCCCCTCCGCGATAGCGCTCACCCCGGACTGCGACAGCTGGCTGGAGGACCGCACCCACCCTGCCCACGGCCCGCCCCCGCAGGAGGGCCGGGACGACGAGATCGCGGGCGTCCGCGGCTCCCACCGCGGTGTCCCGGCCGCACCGGTGCTGGTCATCGGCTCGCCGTTCCTGTGGTGGATGCGCGTCGGCGAACTGCGCGCGGTCCTCGCCCCGGTCGTCGCCGGTACGGGCCCCTCGGCCCACCCCGACATAGCGGGGGCCCGCCGTTTCGTACGAGGTCTGGACGCGGCGGTGGCCGTCGGGTCCGTCCCCGGCCGCTGCCCGCTGACCCGCGTGGTGTGCGCGGGCGTGGCCTGGGTGGCCCGCCTCCTGCTGCGCAGCTGCCGGGAGCACGCGACCCAGATGGAGCGCGGGGTCGCCGCGGCGGCCGCCGAGCGTGCACAGGCTGTGGACTACGGCCTCAGGATCGTGGCCCAGGAGCAGGTGGGTCTGGCCTACGCGGGCTGGGACCGCCTCCTCACCCGGGTCGCGCTCCCCGCCTGGCGGATGGGCCGCTGGCCCTCCCGTCTGGACGCGGGTGTGGTGGCCGCCCTCACCGAGCTGTCGCGCCGCGACCGTCTGGCCGAGGGCTTCGCCTCCCGCCTGGGTGAGCGGCCCGCGTGTGACCTGCTGGAGGAGCCCGGCGCGATCGACGAGGCCGCCTCCCTCCTCGCCGCCCGCCTCTTCCACGGCGGCCCCGCGGAGACCGGCCCTGACTGGTCCCCGGTGGACTGGCAGGAGTACCCGGAAGAGGTCGTGGACCGAAAGTGGCGCCTCGACGCGGCCCGCCTCCACCGAGTCCTCGACGCCCAGGGCGTCCGCCGCACCCCGGGAACCACCCCACCGGAGTCCGACGCCCCCACCCTCTCCCGAGTCCTGGCCCACCTGTCCTCACCCCAGCCCACGGCCGCCGACGAGCTCACCGGTCCGGGTTCACCGCTCACGGCCGCCGACCCGACGCCACAGCCCGCGGCCGCCGTCGGGCCCGCCGCTTCGGCAACCCGGCCCATGGCCACCGAGGGGCCCGCAGCCCAGGTCTCACCGTCCCCGGCCGCCAAGCGACCTGCCGGTGCGGCTTCGCCGTCCCCGGCCGCCAAGCGACCTGCCAGTGCGGCTTCGCCGTCCCCGGCCGCCAAGCGACCTGCCGGTGCGGCTTCGCCGTCCACGGCCGCGGACCGAACCGCCGACCCGACATCCGACCCGGCTTCACGCCCTACGGCCGCCCGCCCGACGTCCCAGTCCACGGCCGCCGACGAACTCACCGGTCCGGGTTCACCATTCACGGCCGCCGACGGGTCCGCCGACCCGACGCCACAGCCCGCCTCCGCCGACCAGCCCGCCCACCCGCAGGCCCCGTCCGCCGCCTCCGCCTCCGCTGGCCTCGCACCGGCTCCGCCGCCCGGCGACGAGGCGACGGACCGCGCACCGACCCCGACCGCGCCGGCAGACCGCGATGCGGGACAGCACGAGCTCGCTCCGGTGCAGGCGCCCGCGGCCACCGATCCCCCGCTCCCCCTGCGTGACGCGACCCCCGCCGACTCCGTACCGGTTCCGCCGGACGACGCCATGGCGGCGGACCATAACCCGGCCCGGCCTGACGACCGCCCTGCCGTGGAGAGCGAACCGGCCTCGCCGGACGCCCGCGCCGCCGCACAGAGCGAACCAGCTCCACCCGACGACCGCCCGGCCGCACAGAGCACCCCGCCCCCGCCGGTCGACCGCGCAGCCGCACAGAGCGAACCAGCTCCACCCGACGACCGCCCGGCCGCACAGAGCACCCCGCCCCCGCCGGTCGACCGCGCAGCCGCACAGAGCACCCCGCCCCCGCCGGACGACAGCGCCGCCGCACAGAGCGAACCGCCCGCGCCCGACGAACCTGCAGTCGCCGACGGCGAGACCGCCCCGCAGGGGCCGCCCGCACCCGACGACGAAAGTGGCACCGGTGACGTTGCCGAAACCGCAGCCGACCCCGGAGCCGAAGCCGATCCCGGAGCCGAAGCCGAAGCCGAAGCCGAAGCCGAAGGCGAAGCTGATCTCGGAGCCGGAGCCGGAGCCGGAGCCGGAGCCGGAGCCGGAGCCGGAGCCGGAGCCGGAGCCGATCCCGAATCCGCAGCCGATCCCGTAACCGGACACAGAGAAGGCGAAGAAGGCGAAGCCGAGGCCCTCGCCGCCGCGCTCTCCGCCGAGCTCGCCCGTGAGGAAGCCGCCGCCCCCCACTCCGGTACCGCTCCCGACGCCACCCCGTGGGACGACACGGCCCTCCCTCTCTTCCCGCTCCAGCCCCCTCGCAGTGCCCGGGAACTGCTCACCGACCACGTCACCGCGATGGTCTGCTGTGCCGCAATCGACACCGCCGGCGCCGCCCCTGGGCTGGACTGGCTCGACGGCCCGTCCCTTCTCATCAACGGCGAACGCGCCGCGGACCTCGCCCCGCGCGTCCTGAGCCTCGTGGAGGACGGCGACCCCGCCCCTCTGCGCGCCTGGCTGGTCAAGTCGGGGATACGGCCCGAGAAGCCGGTCCGCCTCGTCTGACAGAGACGGAATGGGCTCTTCCACTTTCGGCCAATTCGCAACGAATAGTGACAGCATGAGCGCGGAATGTGATGTGCTGGGACCGATCGCGCACATGGCAAGGGCGAGAGCCATAGGACAGGCGCACGACCCGCACGCACATCAAGCACACCGCACATCAAGCACACCGCACCGCGCAGGACGACCGACGGGGGCACGAGGGAGGGGAGCGACCATGGGGCCAGGGCCACGGCCAGGACCGGAGCACATCCGCCGCTGGGAGTCGGGAGCGCTCGCACACGCCGTGACGGACCCCTTCGGCCAGGGCCCCGTCCCCTGGCTGCGCGGCAGTGAGACGTACTTCGACGACACCGGCCAGGTGGTCCCCTGGTACGTGGAGACGGACCCCGCCCACACCCCGAAGGAGGGCGCCCCCCTGGTCCCCTCCCCCCGAACAGCCCCCCGAACCGCCCCGCACACAGCCTCCGGCGGCGGCCCCCGCTCCGCCGACGACGTCCGCCGGCAGATCAAGGGCTTCACCTCGACCGGGGCGGTGGCCCCCGGCGAGGCCGTCGACTTCCACATCACGGTCGACCCGCCGCAGGAGTTCGGCGTCGATATCTACCGCATCGGCCACTACGGCGGCGACGGCGCGGCGAAGATCACCACCAGCCCCCGCCTCTCCGGCATCGTCCAGCCCCCGCCGCTGACCGCGGACCGCACGGTCTCCTGCCACCACTGGTGGCTGTCCTGGAGGCTGCAGATCCCGTCGTACTGGAGCATCGGGGCGTATGTCGCCGTCCTGACCACCGCCGACGGCTACCGTTCGCACATCCCCTTCACGGTCCGGGACAACCACCCCGCGGACTTACTGCTCCTGCTGCCCGACGTGACCTGGCAGGCGTACAACCTCTACCCGGAGGACGGCCGCACCGGCGCCAGCCTCTACCACGCCTGGGACGAACAGGGCCGGCTCCTCGGCGAGTCCGAGGCCGCGACCACGGTCTCCTTCGACCGGCCGTACGCGGGCGCGGGCCTGCCCCTGCACGTGGGCCACGCCTACGACTTCATCCGCTTCGCCGAGCGCTACGGCTACGACCTCGCCTACGCCGACGCCCGCGACCTGCACGCCGGCCACCTCGACCCCACCCGCTACCGGGGCCTGGTCTTCCCCGGCCACGACGAGTACTGGTCGTCGGCCATGCGCCGCACGGTCGAGCGTGCCCGGGACAGCGGCACCTCCCTGGTGTTCCTGTCCGCCAACACCATGTACTGGCAGGTCGAGTTGGGCCCCTCGCCGTCCGGTGTCCCCGACCGCCTGCTCACCTGCCGAAAACGCAGGGGGCCGGGGAAACCGGCGCTCTGGCGTGAAGTCGACCGCCCCGAACAGCAGTTGGTAGGCATCCAGTACGCGGGAAGGGTGCCCGAACCCCATCCCCTGATCGTCCGCAACGCCGAGCACTGGCTGTGGGAGGCGACCGGCACCCAGGAGGGCGGCGAACTGGCCGGTCTGGTCGCGGGCGAGGCCGACCGCTACTTCCCGCGCACCCCGCTCCCGGAGCACGACGACCGCATCCTGCTCGCCCACTCGCCCTACGCCGACAGCGAGGGCACCCTCCGCCACCAGGAGACGTCGCTCTACCGAGCCCCCTCCGGCGCGCTGGTCTTCGCTGCCGGCACCTTCGCCTGGTCCCCGGCACTGGACCGCCCTGGCCACGTCGACCCCCGCGTCCAGCGCGCCACCGCCAACCTCCTGGACCGCATCTGCAAGCGTGACTGAGCTCACGCAGAACTCTCGCGGCACACCCCAAGTCCAAGGTCAGCCGCCTGTGCGGGACAATTGACGCGTTGGACATACCCACGGGGAGGAACCGTGTCCGGATTCGTAGAAAAGCCCGAGCCGCTCCAGGTTCCGGGCCTGGTGCACCTGCACACCGGCAAGGTGCGCGAGCTGTACCAGAACGAGGCGGGCGACCTCGTGATGGTCGCCAGTGACCGTATCTCCGCCTTCGACTGGGTGCTGCCGACGGAGATCCCCGACAAGGGCCGCGTCCTCACCCAGCTGTCACTGTGGTGGTTCGACCAGATCGCCGACCTGCTGCCGAACCACGTCCTGAGCACGGACGTTCCGGAAGGCGCCCCCGCCGACTGGGCCGGCCGCACCCTGGTCTGCAAGTCGCTCCAGATGGTCCCCGTGGAGGCCGTCGCCCGCGGCTATCTCACCGGATCGGGCCTGGTGGAGTACAACGAGTCCCGCACGGTCTGCGGCCTCGCCCTCCCCGAGGGACTCACCGACGGCAGCGAGCTCCCCGCCCCGATCTTCACCCCGGCCACCAAGGCCGCCGTAGGTGAGCACGACGAGAACGTCTCCTACGAGGAGGTGGCCCGCCAGGTCGGTGCGGACACCGCCGCCCAGCTGCGCCAGGCGACCCTTGCCGTCTACAGCCGCGGCCGGGACATCGCCCGGGACCGCGGGATCATCCTCGCGGACACCAAGTTCGAGTTCGGCTTCGACGGAGAGACCCTCGTCATCGCGGACGAGGTCCTCACCCCGGACTCCTCCCGCTTCTGGCCGGCCGACCAGTGGGAGCCGGGGCACGCGCAGCCGTCGTACGACAAGCAGTTCGTGCGCGACTGGCTGACCTCGGCGGAGTCCGGCTGGGACAGGAAGAGCGAGCAGCCCCCACCGCCGCTGCCGCAGGAGGTCGTGGACCGCACCCGCGCCAAGTACATCGAGGCGTACGAGCGCCTGACGGGCACGAGCTGGTCGTAACGCGAAAGGCCCCCGGTGAGAACCGGGGGCCTTTGCCGAAACAGAGCGAACGACGAGGTTCGAACTCGCGACCTCAACCTTGGCAAGGTTGCGCTCTACCAACTGAGCTACGTTCGCATGCGCCGTGGCGCGAGAACCACTATACCCAACCTCGCTCGCGTGCGAGCCGCACGGCCGCGTGACGGTTTTCGGCCCCGAGCTTGGAGACGGCCGAGGACAGGTAGTTCCGTACGGTCCCCTGGGACAGGGCGGCCCGTTCGGCGATCTCCGCGACGGGCGCCCCGTCGGCGGCGAACTCCAGCACCTCGGCCTCGCGGGCGGTCAGCGGCGAGTCCCCGGCGGAGATCGCGTCGGCCGCCAACTCGGGGTCGACGTAACGGTTTCCCGCGTGCACCGTGCGGATGATCTCCGCGAGCCGCTGCGCGCTCACGGTCTTCGGGACGAACCCCCGCACCCCTGCCTCCAGGGCTCGCTTGAGATGCCCCGGCCGACCGTGGCTGGTGACGATCAGCACCTTGCACGAGGGCAGTTCGGTCCGCAGCGATGTGGCGACCTTCACACCGTCCGCGCCGGGCATCTGAAGATCCAGTACGGCGACGTCGGGCCCGTGCGCCAGGGCCATCGCCAGCGCCTCGGGCCCGGTGGCCGCCTCCGCGACGATCGCCAGGTCGTCCTCCATCGAGAGCAGCGCGGCGAGCGCGCCCCGGATCAGATGCTCGTCATCGGCGAGCAGTACCCGCACGCTCACGCTCACGCGATTCCCTCCCCGGCCACCAGCGGCACCCGGGCCACCAGCCGGAACACGCCCTCGCGGACAGGTCCCGCCTCCAGCGTCCCGGCCACCGCCGCGAGCCGCTCCCGCAGCCCGGCGAGCCCCGACCCGCCGGCGCCCGGCGAGCTCAGCACCCCGTCGTTCTCCACGGTCAGCACCACACGCTCCTCCTCCCTCAGCACGGCCACCACGCACCGCTTCGCGTCCCCGTGCCGCAGCACGTTCGTGGTGGCCTCCCGGACCACCCAGCCCAGCGCCGACTGCACCTCGGCGGGCAGCCCGTCCGGCTCCCCGGTGACCTCGCAGTCGATGCCGGCGGCGGTCAACACCCCTCGCGCTCCCGTGAGTTCGATCCCGAGGTCGGCCTCCCGGTATCCCCGTACGACGTCCCGCACCTCGCGCTGTGTCTCCTGCGCGATGCGCTGCACCTCGGTCATCTGGTCCAGGGCCTCCTCGCGTCCCCGGCGCGCCAGCTGCACGGCCAGTTCGCTCTTGAGCGCGATCACGGCCAGGTTCCGCCCCATCACGTCGTGCAGGTCCCTCCCGAACCGCAGCCGTTCCTCGGCGACGGCGAGCCGGGCGCGGGTCTCGCGGGCCGTGTCGAGTTCGTAGACGGCGTTCAGGAGCCAGACGGAGAAGACGGAGGTGAAGGCGAGGAATCCGGCGGCGACCAGCACCACGACCCCGGTGACCAAGGACTCCGGGAGGGCGTGTCCCAGCGGAAAGCCGCCGAGCGCGGCGCCCGCGGCGAAACCGCACACCAGCGCGAGCACGCGGCGGCGCCTGCGGACACCGAGCGCGCCGATGCCCGCCGCGAAGGTCAGCACGCCCGCGAGGACCGCGCCCGTCGCCATGTCGAGACCGTCGTCGTGCGGGCCCCGCTCGGCGATGCCGATCACCGCAACGGCGATGGCGAGAGTGACCGCTCCGAGCACCCACAGCGTCCGCACAGGCTGCTCGCGCCGCCCACGCGTCCAGTCGAGCGCCCGCGACGCGGTCACCGCGCACATCACGGCGTGCACGCACACCAGCAGCACCAGCCAGACCGCGAGCTCCCCCGTCACCTGCCCGAAGACCGGCAGCCCGACCGAGGCGACGTAGATCACCGCGAAGAAGTGGAACGACCACCGCGTGTACGTCTCCACCTTCGCGGGCGTGCTCTTGCGCCGCCACCAGCCCCCCGGCTTCCGCATGCTCTCCCCGTACGTCAGCGCCTCGGCTCCCACCGGAACCACCGCCGTACAGCAAACACGGCCAGCACGGTCCAGGCCAGAGCGGTTCCGACGGCACCCAGGGTGTCGTGGGTGGAGAGGGTGCCGGTCCAGCCGCCGCGGACGAGGGTGATCACGGGTGACATGGGCAGCAGCTCGCACATCGACGCGAGCCAGTCGGGCAGCATCTCCAGGGGGACGGTGACGCCCGAGAGGGTCATCGAGATCAGTACGAATGGCAGTGTGGTGACCTGGGCGCTCTCCACGGTCCGGGTCACGGCCGCCGTCACGGCCGCGAGCGCCGCGCACATCACCAGTCCCAACAGCAGCCCGGCAACGGCCAGTTGGGGCGCGTGCGGCGCGGGCACGTCGAGCAGGGCCGTGCTCGCGGCGACCAGCACCAGGGACTGGGTGAGCCCGGTCGCGCCGATCGGCAGCGCGGTCCCGCAGAGGATCTCGACGTCCCGCAGCTCCCCGGTGCGCAGCCGCTTCAGCACCAGCTCCTCGCGCCGGGCGGTGTAGATCCCGACGAGGGCGCTGTACACACCGAACAGCAGGGCGAATCCGATCGAGGCCGGCAGCAGCACCAGGCCGACACTGAGGCCGACCTCCTGGACGTCCATGTCGTCCACGACGGACCGCAGGGTGAACGGCAGCGCGAGCGGCACCAGCACGGCCGCGACGAGCGTGGCCCTGCTACGTGAGAGCAGCGTGAACTCGGCGCGGGCGAGGGCGCCCAGCCTGCTCGCGGGAGTGGTGACCGTGCTCATGCCGAGACCTCCGCGCGCGCCGCGATCCCCAGGAACGCCTCCTCCAGCGAGGCCGACCGTACATCGAGCCGTCGCAGTTCGACGCCGGCCCGCTCGGCCCACACCAGCAGCCCGGTGGCCGCCCGCTGCAACTCCTGCGTCCGCAGCCGTACGACGCTCCCGTCGACCTCGTGCCCGCACACCCCCAGCTCCCCGAGCGGCGGCAGGTCTCCCACGAAGTACCCGTCCGGCAGCTCGAAGGAGATCCGGGCCGGCTGGGAGGCGGTCACCTCGGCCGGTGTCCCCGTGACCGCGATCCGCCCCTCGTGGAGGATCGCCAGCCGGCCGGCGAGATCCTCGGCCTCCTCCAGGTAGTGGGTGGTGAGCAGCACGGTCGTCCCGCGGTCGCGGAGGGCCCGTACCAACTCCCAGGTGTCCCGGCGTCCTTCGGCGTCGAGGCCGGTCGTCGGCTCGTCGAGGAACAGCACCTCGGGGTCGCCGAGCAGCGCGAGCGCCAGGTCGAGGCGCCGCCGCTCGCCTCCGGACAACTGCTTGACCCGTACGCCGGTCCGCCGGGCGAGCCCGACGAGTTCCAGCACGTCCTGCGGTGGCCGGGCCCCGCTGACGCAGCCGGCCCACATCCGCGCGGTCTCGTCGACGGTCAGCTCGGACGGGAAGCCGCCCTCCTGGAGCATCACCCCGGTCCGCGGGCGTACGGCGGCACGCTCGGCGTACGGATCGTGTCCGAGGACGCGGATCCGGCCCTCGGTCGGCCTGGCGAGACCCTCCAGCAGTTCGACGGTGGAGGTCTTGCCGGCGCCGTTGGTGCCGAGCAGGGCGAAGACCTCTCCGCGGCGCACGGAGAAACTGATCCCCCGCACCGCCTCGAACCCGCCCCCGTACACACGTCGCAGGTCGGTGACCTCAATCACGTGTTCCTGTTCGTCGGTGTTCATGAAACCAGCGTCCCGGCGGACCGGACGCGACAGCAGTGCGCGCTGTCACCACTCCGTATGACAAATGTCAGAAGCGCGCGGGACACGAAAAAGCCCCCCGACAGAAGCCGGGGGGCTTGATTCAGAGCGAACGACGAGGTTCGAACTCGCGACCTCAACCTTGGCAAGGTTGCGCTCTACCAACTGAGCTACGTTCGCACTGCCTCCGACCAGCTCTCACTGGTCGGTGCGAGCACCAGTCTACCTGATCCACAACAGTGGCAAGTACGACGGTGCAGAGCGGGTGACAGGAATTGCACACTGCGCCTTCCCCCTGGAAGGGGGACGTTCTACTACTGAACTACACCCGCGTGTACTCCGTGAGCTGGGCCTTTCGGCCTCGCCCCTCGGCGTGCTCCCGACTCTAGCTGACCAGGTGGGGTGCAACGCAAGTCGGTTGTCCCGAGGGGCGGGTGACCCGGCGTCGACAGGACCTCACTGGGCCTCGGTGAACGCCTCGTAGACCTTCTTGGGGATCCGTCCGCGGGCGGGGACGTCCATCTTGTTGGCCTGGGCCCAGGCCCGGACCGCTGCCGGGTCGGGAGCGACCTCGGTCTGCCGGTACGCCTTGCCCGACCTG
Organism: Streptomyces sp. NPDC005483; assembly: GCF_040606035.1. Classification (NCBI taxonomy): domain Bacteria; kingdom Bacillati; phylum Actinomycetota; class Actinomycetes; order Kitasatosporales; family Streptomycetaceae; genus Streptomyces; species Streptomyces sp. NPDC005483. The sequence continues at coordinate 56,944 of NZ_JBEXEA010000033.1, read as the reverse complement.
GACCGCTTGCGGCCGGCCTCCACGTACGGCTCGAGCGCCTTACGCAGTTTCTTGGCATTGGCTTGATTCAGGTCGATCTCGTACGACTTGCCGTCGAGTCCGAAGGCGATCGTTTCCGCCGCTTCCGAGCCGTCGATGTCGTCAAAGAGAGTGACCACGACCTTCTGCGCCACGAATATCGGTCCCTTCGTACGGCACGTTGCCAATTCATTTGTACAGTGCCCGACAATGCATTGTGAAGCTCGACTAAATCCTTCCGCGTGTCCGAGCGCAATAGGTATCGGGTGTCGATCTGAGATCTTTCCCGGAAATTTTCGCGAACAGCCGCCTCCCTGGTGCCTGGTGATGGCCGTCACGTAGATTCCTCCAACTCAACGCGCGTAGAAATTTTGTGCGGGTAGTCTGAAGGAACCTGCTCAGCACCACACCACCGGGAGTGCCAGTGGCACGCGTCGTAGTCGACGTCATGCTCAAGCCGGAGATCCTCGACCCCCAGGGCCAGGCGGTGCAGCGCGCACTGCCGCGACTGGGTTTCGACGGCATCTCCGACGTACGTCAGGGAAAGCGATTCGAACTGGAAGTTGACGGACCGGTCGACGAGGCCGCGCTCGCCCGCATCCACGATCTTGCGGAATCCTTCCTCGCCAACACCGTGATCGAGGACTTCACCGTCAAGGTGGAGGAAGTCGCGGAGGCCGCGAAGTGACCGCTCGTATTGGCGTCGTCACTTTCCCCGGCAGCCTCGACGACCGGGACACCCAGCGTGCGATCCGCCTCGCGGGCGCCGAGCCGGTCGCCCTCTGGCACAAGGACAAGGACCTCCACCAGGTCGACGCGGTCGTCCTCCCCGGTGGTTTCTCCTACGGCGACTATCTGCGGGCCGGCGCCATCTCCCGCTTCTCGCCGGTGATGGAGACGGTCATCGAGCAGGCCAAGGCAGGACTTCCGGTCCTCGGTATCTGCAACGGCTTCCAGATCCTCACCGAGGCCCACCTCCTCCCGGGCGGGATGCTCGGCAACGACCACCTCCACTTCATCTGCCGCGACCAGAAGCTGCGGGTGGAGAACGCGGACACCGCCTGGACCGTCGACTACGCGTCCGGCCAGGAGATCCACATTCCGCTGAAGAACATGGACGGCCGGTACGTCGCCGACGAGTACACGCTGGACAAGCTGGAGGCCGAGGGGCGGGTGGTCTTCCGTTACCTCGACTTCAACCCCAACGGCTCCCTCCGTGACATCGCCGGCATCACCAACGAGGCCGGGAACGTCGTAGGCCTCATGCCGCACCCGGAGCACGCCACCGAGCCGCTGATCGGCACCGGCCGTACCGACGGCCTCCCGTTCTTCACGTCGATCCTCAAGAAGCTGGTCAACGCATGAGCCGGACGCCTCTGGACACGGTCGAGCACGCGGCCGCGACCCCCGACGTCGAGCTGCCCTGGGCCGAGCTGGGCCTGAAGAAGGACGAGTACGAGCGGGTCGTGGAGATCCTCGGCCGCCGGCCCACCGGTGCCGAGCTCGCCATGTACTCGGTCATGTGGTCCGAGCACTGCTCGTACAAGTCGTCGAAGGTGCACCTGCGCCAGTTCGGCGAGAAGGCTCCCCAGTCGGACGCCCTTCTCGTCGGCATCGGTGAGAACGCGGGCGTGGTGGACGTCGGCCAGGGTTACGCCGTGACCTTCAAGGTCGAGTCGCACAACCACCCGTCGTACGTCGAGCCCTACCAGGGCGCGGCCACCGGTGTCGGCGGCATCGTCCGCGACATCATCGCGATGGGTGCCCGGCCGGTGGCGGTCGTGGACCCGCTGCGGTTCGGTGCGGCCGACCACCCGGACACCAAGCGCGTGCTGCCGGGTGTGGTGGCGGGCATCGGCGGCTACGGCAACTGCCTCGGGCTCCCCAACATCGGCGGCGAGGTCGTCTTCGACGCCTGCTACCAGGGCAACCCGCTGGTCAACGCCGGTGCCATCGGTGTGATGCGGCACGAGGACATCCACCTCGCGAAGGCGTCCGGCGCGGGCAACAAGGTCATCCTGTACGGGGCCCGTACGGGCGGTGACGGCATCGGTGGCGCGTCCATCCTGGCGTCCGAGACCTTCGACGACGCCAAGCCGTCCAAGCGTCCCGCGGTCCAGGTCGGCGACCCCTTCCAGGAGAAGCTCCTCATCGAGTGCACCCTGGAGGCCTTCAAGGAGAAGCTGGTCGTCGGCATCCAGGACCTCGGTGCCGCTGGTCTCTCCTGTGCCACCTCCGAGCTCGCTTCCAACGGCTCCGGCGGCATGCGGGTGACGCTGGACGACGTACCGCTGCGCGACTCCACGCTCTCGCCCGAGGAAATCCTCATGAGCGAGTCGCAGGAACGCATGTGCGCGGTGGTCGAGCCGTCGAAGGTCGACCGGTTCCTGGAGATCTGCGACAAGTGGGATGTCATCGCCACCGTCATCGGTGAGGTCACCGACGGCGACCGGCTGGAGATCTACTGGCACGGCGGCAAGATCGTCGACGTCGACCCGCGCACGGTCGCGCACGACGGCCCGGTCTACGAGCGCCCGTACGCCCGCCCCGAGTGGCAGGACGCCCTGCAGGCGGACGACGCCAACAAGCTTGCCCGGCCCGGGAGTTCGGCGGAGCTGAAGGACCAGGTCCTGAAGCTGGTGTCGTCCCCCAACCAGGCGTCCAAGAAGTGGATCACCTCGCAGTACGACCACTTCGTGCAGGGCAACACGGTGCTGGCCCAGCCGGAGGACTCCGGCATGATCCGCATCGACGAGGAGACCGGCCTCGGTGTCGCGATCGCGACGGACGGCAACGGCCGCTACGCCAAGCTGGACCCGTACGCGGGCGCCCAGTTGGCGCTGTCGGAGGCCTACCGCAACGTGGCGACCACCGGCGCCAAGCCCCTCGCCGTCTCCGACTGCCTGAACTTCGGCTCGCCCGAGGACCCGGCCGTCATGTGGCAGTTCGCTGAGGCCATCCGCGGACTCGCCGACGCCTGCCAGCAGTTGGGCACCCCGGTCACCGGCGGCAACGTCTCCCTCTACAACCAGACGGGCGAGGTGGCCATCCACCCGACCCCCGTCGTCGCGGTCCTGGGCGTCATCGACGACGTCGCCCGCCGCACTCCGGTCGCCTTCCAGGAGGAGGGCCAGCTGCTGTACCTCCTCGGCGACACACGTGAGGAGTTCGGCGGCTCGGCCTGGTCCCAGGTGATCCACGACCACCTCGGCGGTCTGCCGCCCAAGGTCGACCTGGAGCGCGAGCGCCTGCTGGCCGAGATCCTGATCTCCGCCAGCCGGGACGGCATGATCGACTCCGCGCACGACCTCTCCGACGGCGGCCTGATCCAGGCGGTCGTGGAGTCGGCGCTGCTCGGCGGCAAGGGCGCCCGCCTGATCGTCCCGGACGGTCTGGACGCGTTCACGCTGCTGTTCTCGGAGTCGGCCGGCCGCGCGGTGGTCGCGGTCCCCCGCTCCGAGGAGCTCCGCTTCAACGACATGTGCGGCGCGCGGGGCCTGCCCGTCACCCGCATCGGTGTCGTCGACGGCGACTCGGTCGAGCTCCAGGGCGAGTTCGAACTGTCCCTGGAGGAACTGCGGACGGCGCACGAGGAGACGATTCCGGCGCTGCTGAAGTAGCCAGTCGTACGACTGCGAAGGCCCCGCCCGTCACCGAGACGGGCGGGGCCTTCGTCACGTCGGCAACGGTTGCTGTGCCGCAGTTCCTGAACTCCTGTTCCGTTACGTCACGCTCGTCGCGTCGACGTACGCCTGGGGGCCACTGAAGCCGACCTCGCGGCAGGGTCTGGAGTCGGTCGCCGCGAGCGCGCGGGTCCTGGACGAGCGGGAGTTCACGTGGGTCGAGCCGGGCCGGGGCAGTACGCAGGGCGCGAGTTCCGGTGGGCATCGCGCCCCCGCCCATGGGCCAGCCCCCGTCGCGTCGCCTCCGCCGCGCTCCGACCCCCGTCCATGGCCGGACCCGCCCAGCGGCGCCCGAACTCGCCGAAGTCATCCACAAGCACGTCCACGACCGCACCCGCCGCCGCTGCACGAAGATCACCGCCCCCTCCTCACCCGCCCCCCGGCCGACTAGGCTCACCGCCATGTCCACGGCCAGGAAGCGTGTCCGCAGCTACGACCCCGTGAAGATCCGCAAGGCCGTGCAGGCTCAGCTCGGAAATGTCCGCGCGGCCGTGCGCACCCTGACGCAAGAGCAGCTGGCGCTGCCGACGCGGCTGGGGGAGTGGACCGTGCGGGAGCTCGTCGCGCACATCGGGATGGCGGTCACGGCCGTGCACCGGAGCCTTGATCTGCCCGCGCCCGCGCGGCAGGACGCCACACTCCTCGACTGGCCCTTCGCCACCGCCGCCAGCTCTTCGTCCATCGCCGACTTCACCCGCGGCCTCGCCGAGCTCCACCCCGACCTCGACGCCTACCTCACCGACGTCGACCGGACCCTGGCCGAGCTGCTGGACGCGCACCCCGGCACGCGGCTCCTGGAGACCAACGCCGGCGCGCTGCCCCTCGCCGACTATCTCGTCACCCGTGCCGTCGAACTCGTCGTCCACACCGACGACCTGAGCGCAGCCGTGCCCGGACTGGACATCCCGTACGACCGCCAGGCACTCGGCGCCTGCACCCGCCTCCTCGCCGACGCCCTCGCCGCGAAGGCGCCCGGCGGTTCGACCGAGGTGCGGATCCCGCCGTACGCCGTCGTGCAGTGCGTCGAGGGGCCGAGGCACACCCGGGGCACCCCGCCGAACGTCGTCGAGACCGACCCGCTGACCTGGATCCGGCTCGCCACCGGCCGGCTGACCTGGAAGGGCGCGCTCGACGCGGCCAAGGTCAGCGCGAGCGGGGAGCGGGCCGACCTGGGCGGGCTGCTTCCCCTGATGAGCTGATCAGCTGCTGACGGGCTGAACCCTTCTCCCGTCCCACGCGTCAAAGAGCCATGAAGCGGACGACATACGCCAAGTACGCGGCCGCGGCCCTGGCCGGGACCACCGTCCTGACCGCCTGTGGCACGGAACCCGCGGGGACCAGGACCCAGGACGTCTCCGCCATCGCGGACACCTCCTGGGTGCCGAGGAAGGTCACCGTCGACGGCAAGGACTACGTCCTGCCCGGCCAGGGCGCTCTCAAGAAGGCCCACATCACCTTCAAGCCCGGCGCCGCCGAACCGGACACCGACGGCGGCGAGTCCGGGGGTTCCGTGGGCTGCAACAGCATCGGCGCCGACGTGGACATCGAGGGCGACACCGTGAAGGTCTCCGACCTCGCCATGACACTGATCGGCTGCCAAGGGGCCGTGGGGCGCTTCGAGGAGAAGTTCGTCAGCGTCTTCGACAACGACCTCAAGGCCGAGCTGGAGGGCCGCCCGGGTGCCAGGACCCTCACCCTGACCAGCCCGCAGGACGACACCATCACCCTGCGCGAGGAGAAGGACCCCGCCCTCAAGGGCACGCGCTGGTCCCTCGGCGAGAACGCCTATCTCGTCCTCACCGAGAACAACACCGTCACCGGCAGCCTCGGCTGCAACACCTTCCAGGGCAGGGCCACCGTCAGAAAGAGCACGGTCAAGGACGGCACCATCGAGTTCGGGCGCCTCGCGACCACGCGCATGATGTGTTCGGGACCGGTGATGAAGACCGAGCGCGAACTCGCCGGAATCCTCTCCGGAAAGGTCTCCTACCAGCAGGAACACGATTCCCTGAAGATCACCGAGGCCCCCGGGAGGAGCGTTGTGGCCCGGGCGGAGTAAGAAAGCCCACTCTCCGCGAATTCGGACCAGTGGTCGATCTCGCCTACACTCGGAACCGTGCCACGTGGTGACGGACGACTCAACCACGACCTGCTCCCCGGTGAGAAGGGCCCCCAGGACGCTTGTGGCGTCTTCGGTGTCTGGGCTCCGGGTGAAGAGGTCGCCAAGCTCTCCTACTTCGGGCTCTACGCCCTCCAGCATCGGGGCCAGGAATCCGCGGGTATCGCGGTCAGCAACGGCTCCCAGATCCTCGTCTTCAAGGACATGGGCCTCGTGTCCCAGGTCTTCGACGAGACCTCGCTCGGTTCGCTCCAGGGTCACATCGCGGTCGGTCACGCCCGCTACTCGACCACCGGCGCCTCCGTGTGGGAGAACGCCCAGCCGACGTTCCGTGCCACCGCGCACGGTTCCATCGCGCTCGGCCACAACGGCAACCTGGTCAACACGGCGCAGCTCGCCGAGATGGTCGCCGACCTGCCCAAGCAGGAGGGCCGCAGCCCCCGGGTGGCCGCGACCAACGACACCGACCTGCTCACCGCGCTCCTCGCGGCCCAGGTCGACGAGGACGGCAAGCCGCTGACCATAGAGGAGGCCGCTCCCGTGGTCCTCCCGCAGGTCCAGGGCGCCTTCTCGCTGGTCTTCATGAACGAGCACACCCTGTTCGCCGCCCGCGACCCGCAGGGCATCCGCCCGCTGGTCCTCGGCCGCCTGGAGCGCGGCTGGGTCGTCGCCTCCGAGTCCGCCGCCCTCGACATCTGCGGCGCCAGCTACGTCCGCGAGATCGAGCCGGGTGAGTTCGTCGCCATCGACGAGAACGGCCTGCGCACCTCCCGATTCGCGGAAGCGAAGCCCAAGGGCTGTGTCTTCGAGTACGTCTACCTGGCGCGCCCCGACACCGACATCGCCGGCCGGAACGTGTACCTCTCCCGCGTGGAGATGGGCCGCAAGCTCGCGAAGGAAGCCCCGGTCGACGCCGACCTGGTCATAGCGACACCGGAATCGGGCACCCCGGCGGCCATCGGCTACGCCGAGGCGTCCGGCATCCCCTTCGGCGCGGGTCTCGTGAAGAACGCCTACGTCGGCCGTACGTTCATCCAGCCCTCGCAGACCATTCGCCAGCTCGGCATCCGCCTGAAGCTGAACCCGCTCAAGGAAGTCATCAAGGGCAAGCGCCTGGTCGTCGTCGACGACTCGATCGTGCGCGGCAACACCCAGCGCGCCCTGGTCCGCATGCTCCGCGAGGCGGGCGCCGCCGAGGTCCACATCCGGATCTCCTCGCCCCCCGTGAAGTGGCCCTGCTTCTTCGGCATCGACTTCGCCACCCGCGCCGAGCTCATCGCCAACGGCATGACCATCGACGAGATCGGCACCTCGCTGGGCGCCGACTCCCTGGCGTACATCTCCATCGACGGCATGATCGAGGCGACCACCATCGCCAAGCCGAACCTCTGCCGCGCCTGCTTCGACGGCGAGTACCCGATGGAGCTCCCGGACCCCGAGCTGCTGGGCAAGCAGCTCCTGGAGACCGAGCTGGCCGCAGGGCCCGCCGCCACGGCCGCGGCCGACGCGATCCGTCGCCCGTAGCCGGCCCCGCCATACCTGCCGTACGACACGAAAGTTCTCTACTGCCATGTCTGAGACAACTGGTGCCAGCTACGCAGCCGCGGGCGTCGACATCGAGGCGGGCGACCGCGCCGTAGAGCTCATGAAGGAGTGGGTGAAGAAGACGCAGCGCCCCGAGGTGCTCGGCGGCCTCGGCGGTTTCGCCGGACTCTTCGACGCCTCCGCCCTCAAGCGCTTCGAGCGTCCCCTGCTCGCCTCCGCCACCGACGGCGTCGGCACCAAGGTGGACATCGCGCGCCAACTGGGCGTCTACGACACCATCGGCCACGACCTGGTCGCGATGGTCATGGACGACATCGTGGTGTGCGGTGCCGAGCCGCTGTTCATGACCGACTACATCTGCGTCGGCAAGGTTCACCCCGAGCGGGTCGCCGCGATCGTCAAGGGCATCGCCGAGGGCTGTGTGCTCGCCGGCTGCGCCCTGGTGGGCGGTGAGACGGCCGAGCACCCGGGCCTGCTCGGCCCGGACGACTTCGACGTCGCCGGCGCCGGTACGGGCGTCGTGGAGGCCGACCGGCTGCTCGGCGCGGATCGCATCCGTAAGGGTGACGCCGTCATCGCCATGGCGGCCTCGGGTCTTCACTCGAACGGGTACTCGCTCGTGCGGCATGTGCTTCTGAACGAGGCGGGCCTCGCCCTGGACGCCCGGATCGAGGAGCTCGGCCGCACCCTCGGTGAGGAGCTCCTGGAGCCCACCAAGATCTACTCGCTGGACTGCCTGGCCCTGATCCGCACGGCCGAGGTGCACGCCTTCTCGCACGTCACCGGTGGCGGCCTGGCGGCCAACCTGGCCCGTGTCATCCCCGACGGCCTGCACGCGATCGTCGACCGCACCACCTGGACCCCGGACCCGATCTTCGACCTCGTCGGCAGGACGGGGCAGGTCGAGCGCCTGGAGCTGGAGAAGACCCTCAACATGGGCGTCGGCATGATCGCCATCGTCCCGGAGGAGTCGGCGGACGTCGCCCTGGCCACCCTGGCCGACCGCGGGGTCGAGTCCTGGGTCGCGGGCGAGATCACCGACCGCGGAGACAAGGAGACCGGCGCCGAGCTGGTGGGCGACTACAGCGCCTGACAGGCAGCGCAAAACCCGGTCCGGTGGTGTGGACCACTACCGGACCGGGTTGAGCACAGCTAGAGCGTCAAGCGCCGCGGCGGTGTTGGGACGACGGACCGGACTCGTCGTCCTCGTCCTCGTCGTCGTTGTAGAGATCCGCGTACTGGGCGTACGGGTCGTCTTCCTCGTCGTCGTCCTCGAACGGCTCGCCATTCGGCGGCTGACTCGAAGTCGAAGCGCCCAGCTCATTGGCCAGACGCGACAGATCAGTCCCGCCGCTGCTGTACTTCAGCTGGCGGGCGACCTTCGTCTGCTTGGCCTTTGCCCGGCCGCGCCCCATGGCTCGACCCCCTCGGATACGGGGCTCGGTGGCCCCAGAGTCTTGACACGCGTTCATGATCTGGAACGGGCTCTCCGCGGAGAGACCGGTCCGTAGGGCTTCCACGGTACCTGAGCCCACGCCCATACGGTACGTCGCCCGCACCACGGGCCCGGCCCCGGGACCCTCGGGGAGCCCCGTCCCCGCTGGTCAACCGCGATTTTAACCACTTCTGAGCGGCCGACCCGCCGACGAACGTGAGAGTTCTCTCTAAGAGTGCGCCGACGGGTACCGGTCAAACGTCAGCGGGCCCGTTCCGTGGCCGCCTCATGCATCCGCTGCTCGGCGATCCGGTCGGCCGCGGCGGCCGGCGGAATCCCGTCTTCCTTCGCACGTGCGAATATGGCGAGCGTGGTGTCGTAGATCTTCGCGGCCTTCGCCTTGCACCGCTCGAAGTCGAACCCGTGGAGCTCGTCGGCGACCTGGATGACCCCGCCGGCGTTCACCACGTAGTCCGGTGCGTAGAGGATCCCGCGGTCGGCGAGGTCCTTCTCGACCCCCGGGTGGGCGAGCTGGTTGTTGGCGGCGCCGCAGACGATCCGCGCGGTCAGCACGGGCACGGAGTCGTCGTCGAGGGCCCCGCCGAGCGCGCAGGGGGCGTAGATGTCCAGGCCCTCGGTCCGGATCAGCGCGTCGGTGTCGGCGACCCGGGAGACGGCGGGGTGCCGGGCGGTGATCCGCTCCACGGCCTCCTGCCGCACGTCCGTGATCAGGACCTCGGCGCCCTCCTCGAGGAGGTGCTCGACCAGGTGGTGCCCGACCTTGCCGACGCCCGCGACGCCGACCTTGCGGCCGCGCAGCGAGGGGTCGCCCCACAGGTGCGCGGCGCTGGCCCGCATGCCCTGGTAGACGCCGAAGGCGGTGAGGACGGAGGAGTCGCCGGCGCCGCCGTTCTCCGGGGAGCGGCCGGTCGTCCAGCGGCACTCACGGGCGACGACGTCCATGTCGGCGACGTAGGTGCCGACGTCGCACGCGGTGACGTAGCGGCCGCCGAGGGAGGCCACGAAACGGCCGTAGGCGAGGAGCAGCTCCTCGCTCTTGTCGCGCTCCGGGTCGCCGATGATCACGGCCTTGCCGCCGCCGTGGTCGAGCCCGGCCATGGCGTTCTTGTACGACATCCCGCGCGCGAGGTTCAGCGCGTCGGCGACGGCCTCCTGCTCGCTCGCGTACGGGTAGAAGCGCGTCCCGCCGAGAGCGGGGCCGAGCGCGGTGGAGTGGAGGGCGATGACGGCCCTGAGGCCGCTCTTGCGGTCCTGGCAGAGCACGACCTGCTCATGACCGCCCTGGTCCGAGTGGAACAGGGTGTGCAGCACGTCGGCAGCGGCGCCGGTTACGTCGGTCACTGTGGTGACTCCTGGGTAAATTGCGGCGATGGGGCACAGGCTCCCGTACGGGTGGCGGGGCCTGTGAGCACGAGATTAGGGCCTGTGGCGGCCCAGGACCGTGCAGTGCTCAGGATCACCCTCTCCGGAGGCACGGGCGTGCGACGATTTGCATAGTTTTCCCGCGCGTTTGTGTGCGGGTTTCGCAGGTTTTCCCGGCAGGCGGCGGGGGAGAGAGCAGGCGTGCCCAAGGTGTCCTCGGTGATCGTCCCGTACGCGACCTATCTGCGCGTGTACGAACCGCTGGCCGCCTTCCCCGAGCCCGAGCGCGGCCACTGGGCGCGCTACGCCCGCCGTCCGGACCGTCCCTCGTACCAGGACGAACTGCGCCGCTCCCTGGCCGACCTGCTGCCGGTCCCGCCCGTCCCGGTGCCGGTGCACGAGAGCAGCGACGCGTTCGTGCTCGACGTGGACGGCGTGGTGTGCGTGTGCCCGTGGCGCACCCGGCTGCGCGGCTGGCTGGCCCTGGAGGAGCTCGGGGACGAGCTGCCGGGTCCGGTCCTGGACGCGGCGCTGCCCGAGGTCGTACGCCGCCAGAGCACCCAGGACTACGAGCGCTGGCTCGCCCGCAACCCGGACGCCCGGCCCTGGATCCGCACCGCGACCTGGCAGGTGCCGCTGAACTGGTTCGTGCTCGTCTCCGACGAGGAGCGGCGCTTCGACGAGGGCTCCGGCGAGATCCCGCCGATGTTGCGCTACCGCACGCCCATGGTGCAGGCCCGGAGGCGCGTGGCGCGGGCCCTGAGGGCCCTCAAGGACGCCGTCGACGAAGGACCGCTCATCGACGGTCTGATCGATGTCGGGCGCTGGCTGGAGGAGTTCCACCCCCGCTCGCTGGTCGAGCTCGACTACGGCGGTCTGGTCCATGTGCTCCCGCCGGGCGAGCTGGAGGACGACCACTCGGCGGCCGACGTGGCCGAGGGCATCGAGGCGCTCAGGCAGGGTGACGGGGGCGCGGCGGGCGAGGCATACGGGCGGCTCGTGGAGCGCTGGCGGACCGTCAGGGACCGTCGCTCGGCCAACTGAATGTGCCCCATGTCACGAACAGGCGTTTGACCTGACGCCCGTTTTGGGGTTTCGTCCTCGCTCAAGGTGTTCAACTTCCCCTGAAGTCTCACCGACAGGGGACGTAGGTCCCGATCCGGGCGTACGCCTCACGGAGTGTCAAGCGTGACGGACCGCACGTACCCGGCTCTTGCATCTCTTGCCTCTCCTCATGCCAAAATAGGACAAGGGGCCCGGGGGAGGTTCCGCTTTGGGGGGTCTGGTGACTCCTGATCGCTGCTGTGACTGATCGTCACAGTGGCGTGACTGTCCGCTATGGCATGGTCCATCGGCTTCCGTCGCCGATGAACACCTGGGGGGCAATTCCATCGGTTTGGCCGACGCGGCTGGACAGATGGTGTAGTTGTAGTGCCGAGGACAAGCCGTTCGTCCTATAACCGACTCGACCCGCATCCGCCATTTCGGGCAACGCGGGTCAAGGTGCAGAATTTAGAGGAAAGAACCGAGAACGATCGGTTCTCCCGAGGAGGCCGCTCATGACCGCTCGCACCCCTGATGCCGAGCCGCTGCTGACCCCGGCTGAGGTCGCCACGATGTTCCGCGTGGACCCGAAGACGGTCACGCGGTGGGCGAAGGCCGGCAAGCTCACGTCGATCCGCACGCTCGGCGGGCACCGCCGTTACCGCGAGGCTGAGGTCCGCGCTCTGCTCGCGGGCATCCCGCAGCAGCGCAGCGAGGCCTGAACAACTGAATAACCGGACAAAACGGCCCGCCCCCCAGCTGGCCGCGGCGTCCGGACACTAGCTCCAAGCGACGCGGGTCCTGCCCCAACAGGGCCCATTCTCAACCTCGTCGTCGATCGCGCTGGACTCCGCCGAGTCCAGCGCGATCTTTTTTGTGCGCGGATCGTGGGCAGTCGGTGGCCCTGTGAGCGGGCTTGTCGGAGTCTGGGGAGGGGTGTCGGATCTCCTGTGAGGCGGTCCCCGTTCGGCGTCCGATCCAGGGTGCAATTGCACATATTAAATTGACCTGTTGTAGGACAGGGGTAAGTTCCACGGTTTCAAAAACTCATGCGGTGACTCCCGTCACATGCCAGAGTCCTTGTCGCCGTCGAGCCCGGTGCGCTAAAGGGTGCTACGCCGGGGACGGGCTCTCGTCCTCCGCGGCCTCCTCCGGGGCCGTGTCGGCGCTTCCCGGTGCGGAGTCCATCGCCAGCCGCAACAGGCGGTGGCAGATCGGGCAGTGGTGGGTCAGATGCCGATACGACGACGCGGCCGACAGATGCGCGCGGAGCAACGCCCGCGTCTCGTGCCTGACCGTTGCCGTCATACGCCACCTCCGGGCTCCACGGGGAACGGGGGCCTGGTTTCTGGGTACCGGGGTCTTGAGGTCTCGTCAAGACGGCGTGGACGCCGCCAGGCCGCCGCGCACACGAAGAAGGCCCGCTTCCCGTTCCCGGGATGCGGGCCTTGCTTCTACTGCGGTCCTGACGGGATTTGAACCCGCGGCCTCCACCTTGACAGGGTGGCGAGCACTCCAAACTGCTCCACAGGACCAGGTTTCGCGGCGCTTACTGCTGCGTTGCGCTGCGAGAAGGACTGTACAGGAGCAGGGAGGTCCTGGTCGAACTCACCGTGTGTGCAGGAGCCGTCACGGCGCGAGGGTGTCGATCGCCTTCACGATCCGCTTGTCGGAGATCGGGTACGCGGTGCCGAGCGCGTGGGCGAAATAGCTGACCCTGAGCTCCTCGATCATCCAGCGGACGTCCAGGACCTGCTGGGGCACGGGCCGGCCCTGCGGGAGCTGTTCCAGGAGCCAGGCGTACTCGTCCTGCATCTCGTGGACCTTCTCCATACGCGTCGTGTCCCGCTGGACGTTCGTCGCCATCTGCTGGAGTCGGCGGTCGGCGGCGACCAGGTACCGCATCAGGTCGGGCAGGCGGCGCAGGCCCGTCGCCGTCACGAAACCGGGCTTCACGAGCGCGTCCAACTGCTTGCGCACGTCCGCCAGGTTCGCCAGCAGCGCCGGACTCCGTACGGCCTTCAGACGCCGCTCACACGCCTGCCAGGCGGCGAGCACCTGCTGCACCTGCCCGACCGTACGGACCGTCGTGTCGACGATCTCGGCGCGCACCTTGTCGTACAGCTTCCGGTACGACTCCTCGTCCCACGCCGGCCCGCCGAAGTCCCCGATCAGCTTGTCCGCGGCCGCCGTCGCGCAGTCCTCGAACAGGGCCTGGATCGAGCCGTGCGGATTCGCCGACAGCGCGAGCTTCTGGGGGTTCGTCAGCTTCTCGGACGCGAACTTCGCCGGGCTCACCGGGATGTTGCGCACGATCAGCCGCCGCGTGCCCTGCCACATCGCCTCGGCCTGCTCGGCCTCCGTGTCGAAGAGCCGGACGGAGACCGTGTCACCGTCGTCGACCAGGGCCGGGTACGCCTTCACCGGCTGACCGGCCCGGCGCGTCTCGAAGACGCGGGTGAGGGTGCCGATCGTCCAGTCGGTCAGGCCCTTGCGCTCCAGCGATTCGCCGCCCTGGCGTTCCGCCGTGGCCGCCGCGGCCTGGGAGAGCGCCTGGCGTGCCTTCGGCCGCAGCCGCAGCCGCAGCGCCTCCAGGTCCTTGTCCTCGGCCAGCTTCCGGCGCCGCTCGTCGACGATCCGGAAGGTGATGCGGAGGTGGTCCGGGATCCTCGACTGGTCGAAGTCGGCCTCCTCGAAGGGCACGCCGACCATGCGCTTCAGCTCGCGGGCCATCGTGACCGTCAGAGGTTCCTGCAGCGGGACGGCCGTATCGAGGAAGCGCTGGGCGAAGTTCGGCGCCGGGACGTAGTTGCGGCGGATCGGCTTGGGGAGGGAACGGATCAGTTCCGTCACCAGCTCCGCCCTGAGGCCCGGGATCTGCCAGTCGAAACCCTCGTCCTTCACCTGGTTCAGGACCTGGAGCGGGATGTGGACCGTCACACCGTCCGCGTCCGCGCCCGGCTCGAACTGGTACGTCACCCGGAACTTCAGCGGCCCCTGGCGCCAGGAGTCCGGGTAGTCGTCCTTGGTGACCGCCTCCGCCGACTCCCGGATGAGCATCGCGCGCTCGAAGTCCAAAAACTCCGGCTGCTCGTGCCGCTTCCGCTTCCACCACGAGTCGAAGTGGGCGCCGGACACGACGTGGTCGGGCACCCGCTGGTCGTAGAAGTCGAACAGCGTGTCGTCGTCCACGACGATGTCCCGGCGCCGGGCCCGGTGTTCGAGTTCCTCGACCTCGCTCAGCAGCTTGCGGTTGTCGGCGAAGAACTTGTGATGCGTGCGCCAGTCGCCCTCGACGAGGGCGTTGCGGATGAAAAGCTCGCGGGAGGACTCGGGGTCGATCCGGCCGTAGTTCACCTTCCGCTGGGCGACGATCGGCACGCCGTACAGCGTGACCTTCTCGTACGCCATCACCGCGGCCTGGTCCTTCTCCCAGTGCGGTTCGGAATACGTCCGCTTCAGCAGGTGCTCGGCGAGCGGCTCGACCCACTCGGGCTCGATCTTCGCGTTGACGCGGGCCCAGAGACGTGAGGTCTCCACCAGCTCAGCCGACATGACGAAACGCGGCTGCTTCTTGAAGAGGGCCGAGCCCGGGAAGATCGCGAACTTGGCGCTGCGGGCGCCCAGGTACTCGTTCTTGTTGCCGTCCTTCACGTCCTTCATCCCGATGTGGGAGAGAAGGCCGGCGAGGAGGGAGACGTGGACGCTCTGGTCGGCCGCGTCCTCCTCGTTGAGATGGATGCCCATCTGCTTGGCGACCGTGCGCAGTTGCGTGTAGATGTCCTGCCATTCGCGGATGCGCAGGAAGTTCAGGTACTCCTGCTTGCACATCCGGCGGAAGGAGCTGGAGCCCCGCTCCTTCTGCTGCTCGCGGACGTACCGCCACAGATTCAGGTACGCGAGGAAGTCGCTGGTCTCGTCCTTGAAGCGGGCGTGCTGCTGGTCGGCCTGGGTCTGCTTGTCGGCCGGGCGCTCGCGCGGGTCCTGGATGGACAGCGCGGCGGCTATGACCATGACCTCGCGGACACAGCCGTTCTTGTCGGCCTCCAGGACCATGCGGGCCAGGCGCGGGTCGACGGGCAGCTGGGCGAGCTTGCGGCCGGTGTCGGTCAGCCGCTTGCGTACGTCCTTCTGCGCCGGGTCCAACGCGCCCAGTTCCTGGAGGAGTTGGACGCCGTCGCGGATGTTGCGGTGGTCCGGCGGGTCGATGAAGGGGAACTTCTCGATGTCGCCGAGGCCGGCCGCGGTCATCTGGAGGATGACGGAGGCGAGGTTGGTCCGCAGGATCTCGGCGTCCGTGAACTCCGGGCGGGCGTCGAAGTCCTCTTCGCTGTACAGGCGGATGCAGATGCCGTCCGACGTACGGCCGCAGCGGCCCTTGCGCTGGTTGGCGCTGGCCTGTGAGACCGGCTCGATCGGCAGCCGCTGGACCTTGGTGCGGTGGCTGTAGCGGGAGATACGGGCGAAGCCGGGGTCGATGACGTACTTGATGCCCGGGACGGTGAGGGAGGTCTCGGCGACGTTGGTCGCCAGAACGATCCTGCGCCCGGTGTGCGGCTGGAACACACGGTGCTGCTCGGCGTGCGAGAGCCGGGCGTAGAGGGGGAGGACTTCCGTGAAGCGGTACGCCTTCTTCGTGAGCGCGTCCGCGGTGTCCCGGATCTCCCGCTCGCCCGAGAGGAAGACCAGGATGTCGCCCTTGCCCTCGCCCTGGAGCTCTTCCACGGCGTCGCAGATCGCCGTGATCTGGTCGCGGTCGGAGTCGTCCGAGTCCTCTTCCAGCAGCGGCCGATACCGCACCTCCACCGGATACGTACGCCCGCTGACCTCGACGATCGGGGCGTCCCCGAAGTGCCGGGAGAACCGCTCCGGGTCGATGGTCGCCGAGGTGATGACGACCTTGAGGTCGGGACGCTTGGGCAGCAGCTGGGCCAGGTACCCGAGCAGGAAGTCGATGTTGAGGGACCGCTCGTGGGCCTCGTCGATGATGATCGTGTCGTAGGCGCGCAGCTCGCGGTCGGTCTGGATCTCGGCGAGCAGGATGCCGTCCGTCATCAGCTTCACGAAGGTCGCGTCCTGGTTCACCTGGTCGGTGAAGCGCACCTTCCAGCCGACGGCCTCGCCCAGCGGGGTGTCCAGCTCCTCGGCGACCCGCTCGGCGACGGTACGGGCGGCGATCCGGCGGGGCTGGGTGTGCCCGATCATGCCCTTGACGCCGCGGCCGAGCTCCAGGCAGATCTTCGGGATCTGGGTGGTCTTGCCGGAGCCGGTCTCACCGGCCACGATCACGACCTGGTGATCGCGGATGGCGGCCGCGATGTCGTCCTTCTTCTGGCTGACCGGCAGCTGCTCGGGATACGACACGGCGGGCACGAGGGCTCGGCGTGCGCCCACCCGCTCCGCGCTCTTGGCGGCCTCCGCCTCGATCTCGGCCAGCACGGCGGCCCGCGCCTCCGGCTTGCGGATCTTGCGCGCGCCTTCGAGCCTGCGCCCGAGCCGGTGCGCGTCACGCAGGGACAGCTCGGTCAGGCGGGCGGCGAGTTCCCCGAAGGCGGGGGTGCCGGGGGCGGGGGCAGGGTGCGTAGACATACGCGGTCCAGGATCTCATCCCGGGGAAATTACTGGCGAACGCTTTTGTCCCCGGCGGTGGATCCGTGGAATCAGGGTGTCGGCGGGGCCGGCGTCTCGGCCGGTGCCTGTCCGCGGTTCGTACCGAGGGCGATGGACCGCGCGGTGTTGGAGACGGCCTTGATGCCCAGGTAGGCGGTGGTCATGCTGCTGACCGCGGTGAAGGCGGCGGTGAGGACGCCGACGGCCACCGCCTTGTCGCCGTGGAGCCGCCAGACCCCGACCACCGCCACCCCCGCGATGGCCAGATTGCCGGCCAGCACGGCGAACAGCCCGTATCTCGCCCGGGCCAGCTCCAGACCGTCGTCCTGCTTCATCGTCCCCGCCCTCTTCGCCCCTCAGCCACGGCATATACAACAAGACCCCGATCCGGAGATCGGGGTCTGTGCTGTGGCTGGGGCCGGGGTCGAACCGGCGACCTACCGCTTTTCAGGCGGTCGCTCGTACCAACTGAGCTACCCAGCCGCGAGGCTTCCGGGGAAACCTCAGCGGTCCTGACGGGATTTGAACCCGCGGCCTCCACCTTGACAGGGTGGCGAGCACTCCAAACTGCTCCACAGGACCAAGCGTTGTGCACGAACAGTGTCGCACACGGTGTTGCGTGCCCCCAACGGGATTCGAACCCGTGCTACCGCCTTGAAAGGGCGGCGTCCTGGGCCACTAGACGATGAGGGCAAACCGATACTGCTCTGCTTCGTCTATGCGTCTCCAGGGGGACGTGAGAAGCATGTGACTCTGCTTTCCCCCGGAGGGTTCCGCTTCTCCTGTTCTCCTTACGGAGAGCCGGACGGTCAAGCCCTGACCGGTGCGCTTGGGCACGACGAGACTGTACTACGCCGCTCGGAGCAGGGCCAAATTGATTGGGCGCGGCCGATCAGGGCTGCTTGTCCTCCGGGAGGTGACGGCTGACCTCCGCCGTCGTGAGGCCGAGGCCGCCCAGTTTGATCTCGTCCCAGGCCTGGAGACGACGGGTGTCACGGTCCATGTAGAGGATCGAGGCCTCGATGGGGTCGGGGTACTTGCCCTCGACGGCGCGCAGGCCGCTGCCGCCCGTCGAGCCCTCTACCCGCAGCCGGGTGCCCTTCTTCATGACCTCCATCTCCTGGTGGTGGAGGTGCCCGGAAAGGATCATCGGCACCTCGCCGTCGACCTCGCGGGCCGCCGAGGGTTCGTGGGCGATCGCGAGGTCGACCGGGGTGCCCGCGGCCCGCTGCTCGCGCAGGGCCGCGGCGAGACGGTCGCCCGCCGCCTCCTGGGACTCGTCGGCGCCCGGGTTCGTGGAGCGGTCGGGGGTGAACTGGGGGTCGCCCATGCCCGCGAACCGCAGTCCGGCGATCGTCTCCGCCTTGCCGTCGTCGAGGACGTGGACGCCCTTGAGGCCCTCTATGTAGCGCTGGGTGGTCAGGGAGTCGTGGTTGCCGCGGACCCAGACGTACGGCGCGCCGAGGTCGGGGATCGGGTCCAGGAAGCCGTTCTCCGCGGCCGTCCCGTGGTCCATGGTGTCGCCGGAGTCGACGATCACGTCGACCTTGTACTGCTCCACCAGCGAGGCGATGATCTTCCAGCTCGCGGGGTTGAGATGGATGTCGGAGACGTGCAGGACCCGGATGGTGGTGGGGTCCGGCTGGTAGGCGGGGAGCGTGGACGTGACGTCGTAGAGCTTCGTCACGTTCGTCACCAGGCGGGCCAGCTCCTTCTGGTAGACGTCGAACTCGGTGACGATGCTGCGCGCGTTGCCGACCAGGGAGGGGGCGGAGGAGAGCAGCCCCGAGAACTTCGGCTCCAGGACGGATTCCGGGTTCCAGGTGGCGTACGCCGTGCCGCCGCAGGCCGCCAGGAGGGTGAGGGCGAGGCCGCCGGCCGCGAGGGCCCTGCGGGGGCGGCGGTAGACCGCGAGGCCGAGTGCGGTGGCACCCGACACGACGGCGACGCAGGAGCGCAGGGCGAGGTCGAGGGTGCCGTGCTCGACGTCGGTCGCGACCTCGTCCTGGAGGCCGGAGAGGCGCTCGGGGTGGTCGACCAGGGCCTGGGAGCGTTCCGGGTCGAGCTGGTCGACGTTGACGTCGAGGCGGACCGGGGCCTGGTGGCTGTCCAGTTGGAGCGCGCCGAGCGGGGAGACGTTGATCTTCGTGCCACCGGACAGGGAGGGGCGCAGGGTCATCGTCGTGTTCATGGGGCCGACCGGGACCCGGACGTTGCCGACGATCAGCAGTCCGAGCCAGGCACCCAGAAGGACGACGGCCACCAGGCCCAGGGCACGGGCCCAGGGGTGCGGCTGGTGGACGAGCTCGACGGACGGGTTGGAGCGGCGCCTGCCGTACTGGCGGACGAGGGCTCGCGGGGGCCTTCGTAGGGTGTTCAGGATGCTCCGGACGTTCAGGACTGCGGCGGGGACGCGGGCCATTGGTCCCCTATGCCCAGGTCCGCCCGCGGATATGCGGGCGTGCTCAGGACTCTCGTACGGCGGGGTCGTGCCGGAGAATGGGCATGTGCTGGAGATGACGCGCGAGGAGTTCGAGGAACTGGTCGCCGAGGCGCTGGACCGGATCCCGCCGGAGTTGACGCGGCTGATGGACAACGTCGCGGTGTTCGTCGAGGACGAACCGCCGGCGGAGGATCCCGAGCTGCTCGGGCTGTACGAGGGCACGCCGCTGACCGACCGGGGCGAGTGGTACGCCGGGGTGCTCCCGGACCGCATCACGATCTACCGGGGGCCGACGCTGCGGATGTGCGATTCCCGCGAGGACGTCGTCGCGGAGACCGAGGTGACGGTCGTCCACGAGATCGCCCATCACTTCGGGATCGACGACGCGCGGCTGCACGCACTCGGGTACGGCTGAGGCCGTTTGGAACGGGGCGCGTGTCCTCTTGTGGGCGGCGGGAGTTGGGCAGGTTGACTCTTTGACGACCGCCCTCGGAGGTGGCTGCTCGTGCGCCCCTTGTACGTACCCGTCCGTCTGGCCGCCACGGTCATGGCCGTCGCCGCCGCCGCGGGCTGCATGAGCGTGGGCGGGGACGACGGAGGCGGCAGCGCGAAGCCGTCGCACTCCGCCGGTGAGCGGGGCGGGGAGGCACCGGACGGCGGGTCGGGGGGCGCGGGCGGTTCCGTGGGATTCGGCGGGGCGGGCTCGGACGGCAAGCACGGGAAGCACGGCAAGGGGAAGGACGGCGAGGAGTCGGCCTCGCCCTCGGCGTCCGTTTCGGCGGGGCCCGGCGCGTCGGCCTCGGCGGGGGCGAAGCCGGGGAGTTCGGTGGGGCCGGTGCCCTCGGCGACGAAGACCGACCCGGCGCCCACCCGTACGCCCGACCCGGAGCCGCCGGCGCCGAGCGAGCCGCCCGCCTCGCCGACTCCGTCGCCGCCGCCCGCCGAGCCCTCCTCGTCCGCGCAGCCGGAGACGGGACCGCAGCTCAGCCAGCGGGAGCCGGCGCCCACCGCCGGGTCGCCGGTGTGACGGCGAAAAGCCCGGAGTGACCTCCGATACATACAAGGGCATTGGTTTGCCTTCGGGGGCGACGGGTGCGTATGGTTATAGATCGTTTGATCATTTGCCCGGCGCCAAAGCAGAAGAGCGCCGTGTGGCGCGTTCTCTCCCTTACCGTGGCTGACCGCATAGAGGCGGTCGTATTGCGAATCACGGAGTTGACGGGCGCGTGCCGACGAGACTCCGGAAGGTTTCGCATACGCATGTCCATTTCCAGTACTGATCACGTCGTTGTGCCCGAGAACGAGGGCACCGAAGAGGCCGTGGCAGCTCCCGAGGTCACCTTCTCGGACCTCGGTCTCCCCGAGGCCGTCGTGCGCAAGCTCGCGCAGAACGGCGTGACCACCCCCTTCCCGATCCAGGCCGCGACCATCCCGGACGCCCTGGCCGGCAAGGACATCCTCGGCCGTGGCCGCACCGGCTCCGGCAAGACCCTCTCCTTCGGTCTGCCGACCATGGCCCGCCTGTCCGGCGGCCGCACCGAGAAGCACCGGCCGCGCGCCGTCATCCTCACCCCGACCCGTGAGCTCGCGATGCAGGTCGCGGACGCGCTGCAGCCCTACGGCGACCAGCTCGGCCTGAAGATGAAGGTCGTCTGCGGCGGTACGTCCATGAGCAACCAGATCTACGCCCTGGAGCGCGGCGTCGACATCCTCGTCGCCACCCCGGGCCGCCTGCGCGACCTCATCAACCGCGGCGCCTGTTCGCTGCAGGACATCGAGGTCGCCGTCATCGACGAGGCCGACCAGATGTCCGACCTGGGCTTCCTGCCCGAGGTCACCGAGCTGCTCGACCAGGTCCCGGCCGGCGGCCAGCGGATGCTGTTCTCGGCCACGATGGAGAACGAGATCTCCACCCTGGTCAAGCGCTACCTGAGCAACCCCGTGACGCACGAGGTCGACAGCGCCCAGGGCAACGTCACGACCATGTCGCACCACATCCTGATCGTGAAGCCCAAGGACAAGGCGCCGGTCACCGCGGCCATCGCCTCCCGCAAGGGCCGCACCATCATCTTCGTCCGCACCCAGCTGGGCGCGGACCGCATCGCCGAGCAGCTGCGCGACGCCGGTGTGAAGGCCGACGCGCTGCACGGCGGCATGACCCAGGGCGCGCGCACCCGCACCCTTGCCGACTTCAAGGACGGTTACGTCAACGCGCTCGTCGCGACCGACGTCGCCGCCCGCGGCATCCACGTCGACGGCATCGACCTCGTCCTGAACGTCGACCCCGCCGGTGACCACAAGGACTACCTGCACCGCGCGGGCCGTACCGCTCGCGCGGGCCGCACCGGCACGGTCGTGTCGCTGTCCCTGCCGCACCAGCGCCGCCAGATCTTCCGGCTGATGGAGGACGCGGGCGTCGACGCCGGGCGTCACATCATCAACTCCGGTACGGCCTTCGAGCCCGAGGTCGCCGAGATCACCGGCGCCCGTTCGATGACCGAGGTCCAGTCCGAGTCCGCGGCCAACGCGGCTCAGCAGGCCGAGCGTGAGGTCGCCCAGCTCACCAAGGAGCTGGAGCGGGCGCAGCGCCGCGCGACCGAGCTCCGTGAGGAGGCCGACCGCCTGGTCGCCCGTGCCGCCCGTGAGCGCGGTGAGGACCCGGAGACGGCCGTCGCCGCTGCTGCCGAGGCGGTCGTGGCGAAGGAGGCGGAGGCTTCGGCCGAGGCCGTGGTCGCCGAGCAGGCCGCCGAGCGCCCCGCGTACGAGCAGCCGCGTCAGCGCCGTGACGAGCGGGGCAACTACGAGCGTCGTGACGACCGTGGTGGTCGTTCGTTCGAGCGTCGTGACAACGACCGTGGTGGTTTCCGTCGCGATGACCGTCGTGACGGCGAGCGTGGCGGGTTCCGCCGTGACGACCGTCGGGACGACCGTGGTGGCCGTTCCTTCGAGCGCCGCGACGACCGTTCCTCGGGTGGTTTCAACCGTGACCGTCGTGACGAGCGTCCTTCGGGTGGCGGGTTCAACCGTGACCGTCGTGACGAGCGTCCCTCGGGCGGCTTCCGCCGTGACGACCGCCCCTC
>NZ_JBEXEA010000033.1:0-34486 GCF_040606035.1 Streptomyces sp. NPDC005483 | reverse complement strand
GCGACCGTCGTGACGAGCGTCCTTCGGGTGGCGGGTTCAACCGTGACCGTCGTGACGAGCGTCCCTCGGGCGGCTTCCGCCGTGACGACCGCCCCTCCGGTGGCGGTTTCAACCGCGACCGCCGTGACGAGCGTCCGTCCACCCACCGGGGCAGCGACCGTCCCTTCAACCGCGACCGTCAGGGCGACCGCCCCACCGGTGGCTTCCGCTCCGGCGGCCACGACCGCCCCACCGGCCGTCGTGACGACCACCGCACCACCGGCACCGGCACCGGCACCGGTTCCTTCGGCCGCCGCGACGACAAGCCGCGCTGGAAGCGCAACGGCTGACACAGCGTGAGCTGAGCTGGGGCCCGTACGACTTCGGTCATGCGGGCCCCTTTCGTATCCGTATTCGACTATCGAACTCTGTGGGGCAGTTGTTAACATCCGTTGATCGCGTGACGGAATGTGGCCGAGGGGGAAGACAAGGCCTGCCGGCGCGCCTTTTCTCACTTCCCTGGGGAGGGACCCTTGACCCGGCGTGCCCGGATCGCACTCACTCTTGCCTCGCTGGCCGCTCTGAGCGCCGGCACCCTGACGTCCGCGGGCCCGGCCGCCGCGGACACCACCCCGACGCCGATCGCCACGGACGGCGTGTGGGGCATCGACTACGCGGCCGGCTACCTGACCAGCGTCGAACACCGGCCCGACGGCGAGCAGTACGTGGTCGGGCGGCAGCTCTCGCCCGACGGCTCCACCGTGCTGGAGCAGGCCACCCGCGGATTCGCCGGCACCTACGCCGACGGCACCCATCTGCAGCGGGTGCCGTGCGACGCGGCGGGCGGGTGCGTGCCGCTGCGCTCCACCGGCACGCAGAGCGTCGGTTACTTCCAGGTCGACGAGTACGACAAGGAGCGCGCCCAGATCTGGGGAACGCCGACCAGCTACCACGGGACGGAACCCGCGGTCACCGGCGGCCGGTTCGTGGACGCCACCGGCCGCTACTTCGTCTATGACGCCGCCTCCACCGGCAAGCAGTACGTCGACGCCGTGAACCAGTACCGCGGCGACGACGTCCGGCTGACCCGCTCCGTCACCGCCGCCTCCGTGTGGGGCTCGGCCCTGTGGACACCGGGCTCCGGCAACGGCGTGGTCACCCAGTACGACCTGGAGGGGAAGAAGACGGTCGCGACCGTCTCCACCGGCGCCCCCTGCACGGTCAAGGAGCTTCAGGTCATCGGCCGTTGGATCTACTGGAACTGCGGTCCTGCGGGCGCCGCGGGCATGTACGACCGTACGGCGAAGAAGAACATCAAGGTGCCCTCGGGCCCCGCGCTCGTCGGTGACGGTTACCTCGTCCAGCACGACCGGACGGCCGGCAAGCTGATGCTGACGGACTACCACTCTGGTACGGCCGCCACCGCGCGCGCGATCGCCGACCTGCCGGCCGGCGACACGGCCGACCAGCGGCGACTGACGTGGTCGGTGGACAAGTTCGGCGGGGGCGTCGCCTATGTCGACGCCGGCCACACGATCCGGACCGTGCCGAGCGGGGTACCCACCCAGTCCCTCGGGAAGATCGAGTCGGACCTGGACAACGACTACTTCGACGCCTCGGGCCGCAACAGCGCCAACATGGCCTGGATGAGCACCTGGCAGCTGAACAAGCCCGCGACCTGGACCTTCACCGTGAAGAACGTCCAGGGCCGGGTCGACCGCACCCTGCGGGGCAGCGGTACGGCGATCGACCTGACCTGGGACGGGAAGACGGACTCGGGCGCCTACGCGTACAACGGCGTCAAGACCTGGACGCTGACCGCGACCGCCGCCGACGGCGGGGGCACGTACACGACGAGGGGCAAGGTCGCCCTCAACGGCGGCCGCCAAGGCCACCACGACATGGGCGGCTACGCCTACGGCGAGCTGGTCACCCTCAACTCCTCGGGCACCCTGAGCCTCCAGTACACCAACGGCGGCGGCACGTTCGACTGGAAGCAGAACGCGTCGGGCTGGCCCGCCGGCACGGTCGCCGTGCCCTTCGGCGACATGGGCAAGGACCGCTGCGCCGAGATGCTGGTCCGGATGCCGGACGGCGAGCTGCGCCGCTACGCGGGCAAGTGCGGCGAGGGTTCGTACGCCCCGACGAGCAGCCACACCTCCCTCGGCACCGGCTGGAACGCGTACAACGTCCTCACCGCCCCCGGCGACCTGACCGGCGACGGCCGTACCGACCTGCTGGCCCGCAAGGCGTCGACCGGTGACGTCTACCTGTTCGCCAACGACGGCGCGAGCAAGCTCAGGCCGGGTGTGAAGATCCGCAGCTGGGCCACGTACAAGAAGATCGTCGGTGCCGGTGACCTCAACGGCGACGGCTTCGGGGACGTCCTGGTGCAGGACAAGGCCGGGACGCTGTGGCGTTACGACGGCACCGGCACCGGCCAGGTCAAGGAGCGGGTGAAGGTCTTCTCCACCTGGGGGACCTCCTACAACGTGGTCGTCGGTGTCGGGGACATCACCGGCGACGGCAGGAACGACCTGGTCTCCCGGGACACCGGCGGCAACCTGTACCGCAACAACGGCGACGGCAAGGGGTCGTTCGGGGCGCGTACGAAGATCGCCACCGGCTGGCAGGGCTACAGGGGCATTTTCTAGCCAAGTTGTGATGCATGTCACGCCCCCGGTGAGGGAATCGCTGGGGGCATGACAGAAGACGACATGGCGAGTGGGCTCTCCGACGAAGAACGGCTTGCCCAGCTCGGCTATACGCAGGTCCTGGCCCGCCGCATGTCGGCGTTCTCCAACTACGCGGTCTCCTTCACGATCATCTCGGTCCTGTCGGGCTGTCTGACCCTCTACCTCTTCGGCATGAACACGGGCGGCCCGGCCGTGATCACCTGGGGCTGGGTGGCCGTGGGCCTGATGACGCTGTTCGTCGGCCTGTCGATGGCCGAGATCTGTTCGGCGTACCCGACCTCCGCGGGCCTGTACTTCTGGGCCCACCGGCTGGCCCCGCCCAGAACCGCGGCCGCGTGGGCGTGGTTCACGGGTTGGTTCAACGTGCTCGGCCAGGTGGCGGTGACGGCGGGCATCGACTTCGGCGCCGCGTCCTTCCTCGGCGCCTACCTGAACCTCCAGTTCGACTTCGAGGTGACGCCCGGCCGCACGATCCTGCTGTTCGCGGCGATCCTCATCCTGCACGGGCTGCTCAACACCTTCGGGGTGCGGATCGTCGCGCTGCTGAACAGCGTGAGCGTGTGGTGGCACGTGATCGGCGTGGCGGTCATCGTCGGCGCGCTGACCTTCGCCCCCGACAAACACCAGTCCGCGTCCTTCGTCTTCGGCGAGTTCGTGAACCACACGGGCTGGGGCAGCGGCGTCTACGTCGTCCTCATCGGCCTCCTGATGGCCCAGTACACCTTCACCGGCTACGACGCCTCGGCCCACATGACCGAGGAGACCCACGACGCGTCGACAGCGGGCCCGAAGGGCATCGTCCAGTCGATCTGGACGTCCTGGATAGCGGGCTTCGTCCTGCTCCTCGGCTTCACGTTCGCGATCCAGTCGTACGACGGCGCCCGGAAGTCCCCGACCGGCGCGCCCCCGGCCCAGATCCTCCTCGACGCGCTCGGCGCCACCGCCGGCAAGCTCCTGCTGCTGGTCGTGATCGGCGCCCAGCTGTTCTGCGGAATGGCCTCGGTGACCGCCAACAGCCGCATGATCTACGCCTTCTCACGCGACGGCGCGCTGCCGTTCTCGCACGTCTGGCACACGGTGAGCCCGCGCACCCGGACCCCGGTGGCGGCGGTGTGGCTCGCCGCGGCGGGGGCGCTGCTGCTCGGGTTGCCGTACCTGATCAACTACGCGGCCTACGCGGCGGTGACGTCCGTCGCGGTGATCGGCCTCTACATCGCCTACGTCATCCCGACCCTGCTGCGGCTGCGCAAGGGCGACGCCTTCGACCGGGGGCCGTGGCACCTGGGCCGCTGGTCGCGCGCGATCGGCCTGGTCTCGGTGGCGTGGGTCGTCGTCATCACCGTGCTGTTCATGCTCCCGCAGGTCTCCCCCGTCACCTGGGAGACCTTCAACTACGCCCCCATAGCCGTCCTGGTCGTCCTCGGCTTCGCCTGGACCTGGTGGGCGGCCTCGGCCAAGCACTGGTTCCTCAACCCCGAGCACGCGCGCACCAAGGCCCGCGAGGCGGCTCGCGCGAACGCGCCCGAACCGGTCGATCCCTGACCTACCGCCCCGTTCCGTTCCCGCGACGCGGCCGTGTCCCCGATACCCGATCGGAGACACGGCCACGTCCGGCTATGCTCGGGGAGGCAACATCGCCTGGGCCCTTAGCTCAATTGGCAGAGCAGTGGACTTTTAATCCATTGGTTGTGGGTTCGAGTCCCACAGGGCCTACCGGTGAGAGTCGGGGGACATGCCCTTCGACCTGTGACACAGCGCCCGATCCGGCTCAGGCCGGGTCGGGCGCTGTGTGCGTCGGGACGTGGGTCAGACCCGGGTGAGGCGGACCGCCACCGTCTCGTCGACCGTCACCGGCCGGCCGTAGTCGGGATCCGTCGCCGTCGCGTGGCCCTCGACCTCGACGTCACCCTTCTGGAAGGGGACCGAGCCGGTCGGCACGGCCGTACCGGTCCAGGCGACCGGGGCGCCCGGGGTGCAGGACACCGCCGTGGAGAACGAACCGCGGATGAGGTCCCGCTTCTTCACCTGCGTGACGTCGCCCGCCACGGTCACCCGCACCGGCTTGGTGCAGCTCACCGTGCCGTGGAAGGTGGCCTTGCCGTTGAGGCTGCTCGCGGTGCCGGCCAGGGCGATGTCGAGGCCGAGGCCGAGTTCGGCCGGCGGGGCCGGGTTCTCGATGTGGACCTCGCCGCGCGCGGCCGGGGTGCCTCCCTCGCAGTGCTGCTCGAAGGTGGCGTCGAGCTTCTTCACGTAACCCTGGGGGCCGAACTCCACCGCGGAGACGGTGAAGGTGCCGGTGAGCTGGTTGCAGCCGCGGCCGTTGCCGCTGAGCGACAGGCCCGGCTCGGTCCCCTCGTTGAACGGGTAGCGGGTGGCTCCCGTGTAGGTTCCCGGCGTCAGGGCCTGGCCGGACGGGGCCGCGAGGTCCAGGGTCCACCAGTCGCCGTTCGCTCCGTCGACGGAGAGGGTGACCACTCCGTTGTCCGTGTTCCCGGAGACGTTCAGGTGGTCCTGGGACGAGGTGGAGTAGGCGTAGGACTGGCCGCCGCTGATGTAGTCGCCCTCGTCGCCGCTGAAGCTGAAGGAGCCGTCGGTGACCGGCAGGGCGTGCGCTTCGGCGCCGGCGAGCAGGCCGGTGGTGCCGGTGGCCATGGCGAGCGCCAGCGCGAGAGTGGCGGTGGCACGGCCCAGGACGCGTCTGGGCAGACTGAGATGCATGGTTGTTCCCCCTGGTGAGATGACGTGAGCCTCGTCGGCGGGGCGAGTCTGCCAACCAGTGGGATGGGCGACAACTACGTTTCTGGTGTGATGAGTTGAGGTTTCGGCCAACCCTGGGCCGGGCTTCTTCGTCACACCTTGATCAGACGTGTCTCCTCGCTTTGATCCGCCTGAGGCCCCGTCACCCCAGGTGGCGGTTCGGGGCCTTCGCGCGGTCCTCGTACTCGCCGAGCACCACCACGTCCACGCCCTTCGCCGTGAGCAGTCCCGTCCCGTCCGCTCCCGCCACGAAGGTGTCCGGCTCCCGCCACGCCGTCACCACCCGGCGTACTCCGGCGTCCAGGATCAACCGGGCGCAGGGGACCGGGCGGGAGGCGCGGTGGGTGCAGGGCTCCAGGCTGGTGTAGACGGTGGCCGTGGCCAGGCGGGGGTCGTCCGGGGCGATTTTCGCCAGCGCCGCCTCCTCGGCGTGCACGACCGGGTCGTCGCCCTCCCTGGATTGGCCGCGCGCCAGCTCCGTGCCGTCGGCCGCCACCACCACCGCGCCCACGCTGAACGCCGTCCGTGACGGCGGGCAGTGCATCGCCAACTCGCAGGCCAGGGCGAGCCAGTGGTGGTCCGCGGCGGCGGGGACCAGGCCCGTGCCGGGGGCGGTGGGCTCGTAGCGCATCAGGACGACGTCCTCGATACGGCGGGTCTCCACCAGGCGCAGCCGGCCGGCCTGGTAGGTGCCCGGGCCGAAGAGGCGGGGGGCCTGCGGGCTGCCGACGAAGAGGGGGGCCAGGACGAGCTGCACCTCGTCCGCCAGGCCCTGCTGGAGGAGCTGGGTGTGGATCCGGCCACCGCCCTCCACCATCAGCCGCTCCACTCCGCGCTCCTCGTACAGGTGCTCCAGCAGACGGCGCCAGTCCAGCTCGGGGCCGAGCGCAACGATGTCGGCCGCGACACCCAGCGCGCCGGCCCGCTCCGCGCCCTTGTTCGTCGTGTAGAGGACCTTCTCGCCGCCCGTGTGCCAGAAGTTCGCGGCCGCATCCAGCTCGCCCGAGCCGCTGACCGTGACCTTCAGGGGGTACGGCGGCTTCCCGGCGGCGGCGCGGGCCGCGCGGCGCGTCTCGGAGTTCACCAGCAGGCGGGGGTTGTCGGCGCGGATGGTGCCCGCGCCGACGAGGATCGCGTCCACGGAGGCGCGGACCTCGTCGACGCGGTCGAAGTCGGCCGGGCTGGACAGGAGCAGGCGGTCGGGGCCGGTGTCGTCGAGGTAGCCGTCGAGGGAGACCGCGGCGGAGAGGAGGACGTAGGGGTGGGGCATCGGCGCGGTCCCTCTCGGAGACGGGTGGCGGGTTGTCGGACGGCCGGTCTTGGTTCAAGTTTGAAGCAAACCTACACTGGGGACATGACGACCCGCTGGCTCAGCCCCGACGAGCAGCGAGCCTGGCGTGCCTACATCGCCGCCTCGCTCCTCCTGGAGGACACCATCGACCGGCAGCTCCAGCAGGAGGCCGGCATGCCGCATGTCTACTACTCCATCCTGGCCAACCTCTCCGAGGTCCCGGAACGGCGACTGCGGATGACCGAACTCGCCGAGGGGCTGAAGATCACCCGGCCCCGGCTGACGTACGCCGTCGCCCGGCTGGAGAAGGACGGGCTGGTGCGGCGCGAGAGCTGCCAGTGGGACAAGCGCGGCAGCGTCGCGGTCCTCACGGACGAGGGTATGGCGGTGCTGGAGCGGGCCGCGCCGGGCCATGTGGAGACGGTCCGCGCCGCGCTCTTCGACCGGCTCACCCCGGAGCAGGTGGGGCAGCTGGAGGAGATCTTCACCAGTGTCACCGCCGGGCTCCTGGGGGAGGACGGGCCCTCCGAGGAGGTCCCGTGGCGCCGGCGGTCGTCCCCGTCCTGTTCGTGAGAAGCCCTGCGTGACGAACGCCATAAACCCGTTGCTTCAAATTTAAAGCATGGGGTAGGGTCTCGACCAGTAGAACTGCTTCAAATCTGAAGCAGGTGTGCCTACGGACCGGAGTACCCGCATGCCCGACCTGCCCGCCGCCACCCAGCGCTCCCGCGTCCGCGTCCCGCTGCGCTTCGGGGACGGCTACCGCGTAGACGCCGAACTCGTCACCTTCCACGGCCTGGCCGACGGGCAGGAGCACCTCGCCGTCGTCCTCGGCGACCCCGCCCCCGGCGCCGTCCCGCTGGTGCGCCTGCACTCCGAATGCCTCACCGGCGACGTCTTCGGCTCCGCCCGCTGCGACTGCGGCCCGCAGCTGCGCGAGGCGGTCGAGCGCATAGCCGAGCGCGGTGGTGTCCTGCTCTACCTGCGCCAGGAGGGCCGCGGCATCGGCCTCTACAACAAGCTCGACGCGTACGCCCTCCAGGACCAGGGCCTCGACACCTACGCCGCGAACACCGCCCTCGGCCTGCCCGAGGACGCCCGCGACTACACGGCGGCCGCGCAGATGCTCCAGGCCCTCGGGATCGCCGAGCTCGACCTGCTCTCCAACAACCCCGACAAGGCGGGCCAGTTGCGCGACCTCGGCATCGACGTCCGCGACCGTGTCCCCACCGGGGTCTTCACCACCGCCCACAACGTCCGCTACCTGCGCGCGAAGGTCCTGCAGACCCAGCACACGCTGCCGCTGGCGGAGTTGACCGAACTCGTCGTCGGCTGAACCTCACCTGGGCGTGTGCGCCAGATAGGCCAGCACGGCCAGGACCCGCCGGTGGCCGCTGTCGCTCGGCGGCAGGCCCAGCTTGAGGAAGACGTTGCCGATGTGCTTGCTGACCGCGCGCTCGGTGACCACGAGAGTCTTCGCGATGGTGGTGTTGTCGTGCCCCTCGGCCATCAGCTTCAGCACCTCGCGCTCGCGCGGGGTGAGGGAGTCGAGCGGGGTGTCGCGACGGCGGGTCAGGAGCTCGGTGACGACCTCGGGATCGAGCGCGGTGCCGCCCGCCGCCACCCGCTCCAGCGCGTCGAGGAACTCGTCGACCCGGCCGACCCGGTCCTTCAGGAGGTAGCCGACCCCGCTGGAGCCGCCCGCCAGCAACTCGGCGGCGTACGACTCCTCGACGTACTGCGAGAGCACCAGCACCGGGAGTCCCGGGATCCGCTCCCGCCCTTCCAGGGCGGCCCGCAGCCCCTCGTCGCGGAACCCGGGCGGCATCCGCACGTCGAGCACGGCCACGTCCGGCCGGTGGTCGAGCAGGGCGGGCAGGATCTCCGGGCCGGTGCCGACGACGGCCACGACCTCGTGCCCGGAGGACGTCAGCAGGAGGACGAGCCCCTCTCTCAGGAGGGCGTTGTCCTCGGCGATCACCACACGCACGGCAGCTCCACATCGATCACGGTCGGGCCCCCGGCGGGGCTGGTCACTTCGAAGGTCCCGTCGAGCGCGGCGACCCTGCGCCGCATCCCGAGCAGCCCCGAGCCCGCGGACTCGTCGGCGCCGCCCCGGCCCTCGTCCCGCACCCGCACGGTCAGCCCGCGCCGGGTCCGGGCCAGCCGGACCTCGGCCCGGTCGGTACCGCTGTACTTGGCGACGTTGGTGAGCGACTCGGCCACCACGAAGTAGGCGGCCGCCTCCACCGCCGCGGGCGCCCGGGTGCCCGCGTCCAGACCGCCGTCGTCCACACGCACGGCCAGTCCGCTGCCGGCGGCGAGCGCCCGCACCGCGCCGACCAGACCCCGGTCGGTGAGGATCGGCGGGTGGATCCCGCGCACCACGTGCCGCAGCTCGGTCAGCGCCTGCTCGGCCTGCGACTGGGCGTCGTCCAGCAGCTTGCGGGCGGCGTCGGGGTCACGGTCGTAGGCCCGCTTGGCGAGGCCGATCCGCATCGACAGCGCCACCAGGTTGGCCTGGGCGCCGTCGTGCAGGTCCCGTTCGATGCGGCGCAGTTCGGCCTCGTGCGCGGCGATCGCGTCGGCCCGGGTCTCCTTCAGTTCCTCGACCCGCCGGGCCAGCCTGGCCTTCGGGGAGGGCATGAGCAGCACGGTCGACCAGCGGGCCTCGGTGTCCGCGAGCCGCACGATCAGCGGAAGGACGACGGGGTCGCGGCGCAGCGCCCCGGCCCACACACCGTCGACCACCAGGCCGAGGGGCCACAGCGGGAGGGCGAGGGCGAGGGCGAGGAGGGCGCCGTAGAGGTAGTAGGCGAGCATCCAGCGGAAGTCCCTGAGCGTGCCGGGGTCCCGCACCGAGATGCGCAGCCGCTCGCGGAGCGTGCCGGTCATCGGCGTGTACGCCTCGGGGATCTCCCTGCCCGTCCACAGAGTGGTCAGGTTCCGCTTGGCGCCGGCGATCCGCCGTATCAGCAGCACGGCCTCGGGCAGCAGCCAGCAGCCGACCACGGCGACCGTGCCCACGGCGGCGATCAGCAGCACCGTGATGAAGAGGTACACGCCGAAGCACATCGCCGCGGCCACGAAGAGATGCACGGTCGCCATCGCCGCACGCCGCACCGACTTCCACATGCGGCTCACGCTAGACGAACGACCCCCGGCGCACGGTGTAGCCCGCTACACCATCGGGGGCGGGGCGAGGCTCACTCCCCGTGGCCGTCCGCGGCGGCCCCTTGGTCCCGTACCCAGTTCCGGTGGGCGTTGGACCCCTCGCGGCCGGGAGAGAGTCTCAGGACGGCTCCGTCGTCGATCTGCTCCAGGCTCGTCACCACATAGGGAGAACCGGCCTGCACCGCCAGTCGGATGCTGCCGTTGCCGAACTCCGTCACCCGCAGCGTCCGGCCGCCGGACAGCGGGATGTCCCGCTTGCCGATCTCCACCGGTCGCTCATCGGCTGCCGCCATGGGCCCCTCCTCGTGCGCGTGAGGGGCGCCACGGTACGCCGCCGAGCGGGAAACCGGGCCTCCGGAACAACCCTGGCGCGAACCACCTCGCGGATGACGTATGCTGGTCACACAACGACGCGGGGTGGAGCAGCTCGGTAGCTCGCTGGGCTCATAACCCAGAGGTCGCAGGTTCAAATCCTGTCCCCGCTACTCAAGGCTCAGGGCCGGAGTCCATTCACTGGACTCCGGCCCTGAGTGTTTTCCCGGCCGTGTCACACGGTACGACGTCTTCGTGACGCCGGGTGAGTGAGTGACCGCCCTCCGCGCAAGAGCTGACATACCGTCAATGCCTGTGTGTTGCCTGAGGAAGGGCCAACTCGCCCGTTTTTCGCCGTTCATGGGCCGTAAGTCCAGCGGGATTTCGTTAATGATCAAGCGGAACAGCTTGGAATCGGGCCCCCGGGTCTATTAACGTTCGATAACGCAGCGCGGTCGTCCCAGCCGTCACAAGAGACGGCTCCGTGCTCACGCGCCGAATTCCGCAAGGGAACCGGGGAACCACCAACTTGGGGTGAATCGCTCGTACGCCGCCGTGGCAGCACGGCCGGTATACGCGCGTAGGAGACCTTCCTGCTCCGAACCCGTCAGCTAACCCGGTAGGCGAGAAGGAAGGAAAGGAGCGCGCCCACGTGGCGTCCAACCCGCCTGCCCCCGAGGCGCCGTACGTAAACAGCGACACCCTCGTGTACGGCGGTTACCGCGCCGACGACGAGGCCCCGCTCGGCGAGTGGAACCCCACCGCGGACTCCCTCGCTCCCGTACGAGGCCGGCATCGCGTCACCAAGCAGCGCGGCGGAGGATTCGCCCGTAGCTCCACCGTTCTCGGCGTCGGCGTCATAGCCGCCGTCAGCGCGGGCGGGATGGCCAGCGCCAACACCGGCAAGCCGCCGGTCTCCATCTCCATGCCCGACCTGGGCTCCGTGAGCTCGCTCATCTCGAACGACTCCGACACCGCCGCGGACGACACGAGCGCCTTCAGCAGCGTCGGCGCCACCACCGCCGACACCGCCCAGGGCACCTCGGACGCCGGTGAGGCGCTGCGCTCGCGCATCCTGGCCCAGGCCGAGGTGCAGCAGGACCAGATCGACACCAAGGCCGCCCAGGCCGTCGCGGACGCCGCCCAGAAGGAGGCCGACGCGGCCGCCGCCAAGGCGGAGAAGGACGCTCAGGAGAAGGCCGCCGCCGCGAAGAAGAAGGCGGAGGAGGAGGCCGCGAAGAAGGCCGAGGCCGCGCGCCTGGCCGAGCTCGCCAAGCAGTACACGCTGCCGACCTCGTCGTACACCATCACCGGGACCTTCGGTCAGGCCGGTTCGCTGTGGTCCTCCGGCTACCACACGGGCCTGGACTTCGCCGCCCCCACGGGCACGCTCATCAAGGCGATCCACAGCGGCACCATCACCCAGGCCGGCTGGGCCGGTTCCTACGGCTACCGCACGATCCTCACCCTCGACGACGGCACCGAGCTGTGGTTCTGCCACCAGTCCTCGATCAATGTCAGCGTCGGCCAGAAGGTCGGCACGGGTGACGTCATCGGCCGCGTGGGCGCCACGGGCAACGTGACCGGCGCGCACCTGCACCTGGAGGTCCACCCGGGCGGCTCGGCCGACGGCATCGACCCGATGACGTGGCTGCGCGGCAAGGGCCTCACCCCCTGACGTTCCCGCGAGTTCCCGCGAACTCCGGCAGCCCTGACGACGTCCCCCCGACGTCAGGGCTGCCGGTGCTTCGGAGCGGCTGATTCCGTTTGTTTACGAGGACTTTGCGGCCGTGGCGGAAGACCGGCGTCCGGCGCGGGCGTTGACGTATGGCATGACTTCTCTTCGCAAGCTCGGCTCCTCCGACCTCGAGGTCTTCCCGCTCTCCCTCGGCGGCAACGTCTTCGGCTGGACCGCCGACGAGGCCACGTCCTTCGCCGTCCTCGACGCGTACACCGCGGCCGGCGGCAACTTCGTCGACACGGCCGACTCGTACTCGTCGTGGGTCGACGGGAACTCCGGCGGCGAGTCCGAGACGATCATCGGCAGGTGGCTGGCGGCCCGCGGCCACCGCGACGACGTCGTCATCGCCACGAAGGTCAGCCAGCACCCCGACTTCCCGGGCCTGTCCGCCGCGAACATCAAGGCGGCGGCCGAGGCGTCGCTACGGCGCCTGGGCACCGACCACATCGACCTGTACTACACCCACTTCGACAAGCCCGAGACCCCCGTCGAGGAGATCATCGGCGCGCTGGACGAGCTGGTGAAGGCGGGCAAGGTGCGGGCGATCGGCGCCTCCAACATCTCCGCCGCGCGCCTCGCGGAGTCCCTCGCCTTCTCCGACGGCGAGGGCCTGGCGCGGTACGTCGCCCTCCAGCCCCACTACAACCTGGTCTCGCGCGACACGTACGAGGGTGAACTCGAGGCAGTCGCCGCCCGGGAGGGCCTGGCCGCCGTCCCGTACTACGCCCTCGCCTCCGGGTTCCTCACCGGCAAGTACCGCGCCGGTACGACGGTGGAGAGCCCCCGCCAGGCGGGCGCCGGCAAGCACCTGGAGACCGAACGCGGCCGGAAGGTCCTCGCAGCGCTCGACGACATCGCCGAATCCCACACCGTCCCGGTCGCCACGGTCGCCCTCGCCTGGCTCGCCGCCCAGCCGACGGTCGCGGCCCCGATCGCGTCCGCCCGCACCGTGGAACAGCTTCCCGCGCTGCTGGGAGTGGGCGATCTGGTGCTGACGGAGGAGGAGCTGGGACGCCTGGCGGAGGCGTCGGCCTGACCCTCCGGCACACCCCTCGAC
Source organism: Streptomyces sp. NPDC005483 (assembly GCF_040606035.1). Classification (NCBI taxonomy): domain Bacteria; kingdom Bacillati; phylum Actinomycetota; class Actinomycetes; order Kitasatosporales; family Streptomycetaceae; genus Streptomyces; species Streptomyces sp. NPDC005483. The sequence goes on along the minus strand of NZ_JBEXEA010000033.1, from coordinate 21,479 downwards.
CGCTGCGTGGATCTACGTCCGTCTATGTCCGGTACGGGTTGTACGCGGGGTAGGGCACCGTCGGGTGGACCGGGGGCTGGACCGGGTGGACCGGGTGCGGGGGCTGGGCCGGGTATCCGTACACGCCGTACACCGGCCAGGGCGGCGCGGCCACCGGTACCGGCGGTGCCGTCGTCCGGGCCGCGTGGTCCAGCGCGGGACGCGCCACGTCCCGCCGTCGCCACAGCTCGTGCAGCAACTCCCGCTCCCGTACGACGAAGTCCGCGTTCGCCCGCCCGAGCCGCCCCCGGTGCCGTAGGAACGCCAAGGACGTCGCGTACGCCTCGTACTGCGAGACCGCCCGCGCCGCGGCCCGCCCGCCGAACTGCCGCCGCGCGTAGTCCCGTGCCACCCGCCGCGCCCGCATCGAGCCCAGCACATACGGCTCGGTCGGCGTCAGCCACCCCGCGACGGCGTACGCGGGCAGCTCCTCGCGCACGGTCTTCAGCTCCCGCTGCCGCGTCCAGATGACCAGCCAGGTCAGCAGCGCGAACGCCGGGAGCATGAACATCGCGTACACCGCGAAGAAGCCGAACTGCCCGAACGTCGAGGAGCCGTTCCACGTGGCGTGCATGCCCATCGCGAGCAGCAGCCCGGACAGCGGGACGAGAATCCTCCGGACGCGCTGGCGTTCCGCCGACAGCGCGGAGATGCCGAAGCCGATGCCGGTGAGGACGGTGAACAGGGGGTGCGCGAACGGCGACATCACCACGCGCACGAAGAAGGTCGCCGCGGTGACGGAGGCGATGCCCCGGTCGCCGGTGAGCTGGTCGGTGCCGAAGGCGGTGCCGAGGTAGAGGATGTTCTCGGTGAACGCGAAGCCGGTGGCGGTGACTCCCGCTATCACCACGCCGTCGACGATCCCGGTGAAGTCCCGTCTGCGGAACAGGAAGACGAGCAGAACGGCTGCGGCCTTGGCCGACTCCTCGACGATCGGCGCTATCACGGTCGCGCCGAGAGTGTCCGCGCCGGTCGGGTCGGCGGTCGCCGTCGCTATCCACTTGGTCGCGAAGCTGTTGGCGATGATCGCTATCAGCGCGGCCGCGCAGGCGCCCCAGGCGAAGGCGAACAACAGATTGCGCCAGGGGCCCGGTTCGACCCGGTCGAGCCAGCGGAACGCGGCTATGAGCAGCGGTACGGGCAGGACGGCGAGGCCCAGCCCGACCAGGAACCCCTGGGTACCGGTCTGCTGGCGGACCAGGGCGAGGATGACCAGCCCCGACAGCGCGAGGAGCGTGATCAGGGCGCCGTAGCGCACCCATTTCCGCTGCCACCAGTGCGCGTGCCGCAGCGCACCGCCGCCGGGCGGGTTACCGGGATGCGTCGGATACGGAGGAAAGGTGGCCACGACATCGACCTTAACGAGACAGAGGCGCCGCCCGCAGGTGGGGCGGGATGCTCAGGCGCCCGTGGGGGACTGGTCGGATCGGTCGGTTGGGTCGGTTCGGTCGCCGTGCTGTACGCGGCGGAACAGCAGGTCGTTCACGACGTGTCCCTTGTCCAGTCCCTGCCCCTCGAAACGGGTCAGCGGCCGGAATCCGGGACGGGCTGCGAAACCGCCGCCTGCCTGGGTGTTCTCGAAGTCCGGGTGCGCGGTGAGTACGTCGAGCATCTGTTCGGCGTACGGCTCCCAGTCGGTCGCACAGTGCAGCAGCGCGCCGGGCCTCAGGCGGGTCGCGGCCAGGTCCAGGAACTCCGGCTGGATCAGCCGCCGCTTGTGGTGCCGCTTCTTGGGCCAGGGGTCGGGGAAGTACACGCGCAGCCCGTCGAGCGAGTCCGCGGTGAGCATCTCGCGGAGCAGGATGATGGCGTCGCCGTTGCCGACCCGGACGTTGGTCAGCTTCTGCTGCTCGGCGAGGTTCAGCAGATTGCCCTGTCCCGGGGTGTGCACATCGACGGCGAGGATGTTGGTCCCCGGCTCGGCGGCGGCCATCTGCGCGGTGGCCTCACCCATCCCGAACCCGATCTCCAGCACGACGGGGTTGTCGTTTCCGAACAACTCGCCGAAGTCGATCGTGCGCTGTCCGTCGATGTCCAGGCCCCACGTGGGCCACAGCCGCTGCAACGCGTCCGCCTGCCCCGCCGTCACCCGGCTGCGCCGGGGCTGGAAACTCCGGATCCGCCGCTCGAAGTGCGACCCCGCGGGATCAGCGCTGGGCCCGTCCGGAAACCGCGGCTCCCCTTTGACCCGCGTGTGCCGAACGGAGACACCGGGGACGTGCAGAGCGGCCTCGTCGGCGGCGGGCCGGGACCGGGGGGCGTCGGGGGCGTTGAGGGAGTCAGACACAGTGAGGCCGATTTTACGGTGACCTCGACGACGAACGCCGCACAGGGATGTTCCGACCGTGCGGTCCGGGGTCACGGCCCCCGTCCGGGCGGTCACCGGGTGCCAGCCGAGTGGGGGCCGGTCGGTCTCGGGTGGCGGCTGTGTGTGTCACGGCGCGTGAGGGTGCCAGCGGGCGCGGGGCTGCTTCTTGTCCGGTCTGCGGGGGAGCTGTGGCTGCGGGGGTGCTGCTCGGGCCGCGTCCCGTCGGGCTGTCATCTCCGGGGCCGTCTCCGCCGTCCGGGGCGCCCGTCCGGCCGGGTGGGGGGCTTGCGTGTGTCACGGCGCGCGCAGTGTGTCCTGGGGGAGCGGGGCTGCTTCTTGTCCGGTCTGCGGGGAGCTGTGGGTGTGGCCTCGGGTGTGGCTCAGGCCGTCCCGTCCGGGCTTACTCCCGGGGGCCATCCCTGCCGTCCCTGCCGTCCGGGGCGTCCCTGCCGTCCGGGGCGTCCGTCACGGCTGGGTGGTCAGCCGTGTGCGGGCCTGTCTCGTCTCGTTGGCGGGGGAGCTGTGGCTGCGGGTGTGCTGCTCGGGGGTGGCTCGGGCCGTCCCGTCCGGGGTGTCATCTCCGCGGGCCCTCCCCACCTCCGGGGCGTCCGTCCCGCCGGGGGCAGTCGTGCGGGCCCGTCTCGGCCGGTCGGCGGGGGAGCTGTGGCTGCGGGTGTGCTGCTCGGGGATGGCTCCGGCGGTCCCGTCCGGGGTGTCCGTGACGGCCGGGTGGTCAGTCGTGTGCGGGGCTGTCTCGGCCGGGTGGCGGCGGCCGTGCGTGTCACGCCGTGCGCAGTGTTTCCAGTGCCCGCCGGGCCACCTCCCGGCCGATCGGCAGGGACGCTGTCGCCGCGGGTGAGGGTGCGTTCAGTACGTGCACCGCCCGAGCGCCTTCGCGGATCAGGAAGTCGTCCACCAGCGTCCCGTCCCGCAGTACGGCCTGTGCCCGCACCCCGGCGGCCGAGGGCACCAGGTCATCCGGGGTGACAGCGGGCAGCAGCCTCCGTACCGCCGTGGTGAACGCCCTGCGCGACACCGACCGCCGCAGCTCCCCCGTGCCGTACCGCCAGTGCCGCCGCGCTATCTGCCAGGAGCCCGGCCAGGCCAGCGTGGCCCCCAGCTCCCGGGGCCGGACGGTCCCCCAGTCGTACCCCTCGCGGGCCAGCGCCGGCACCGCGTTGGGCCCGATGTGCACCCCTCCGTCGATCCCGCGCGTGAGATGCACCCCGAGGAACGGGAACGCCGGATCCGGCACCGGATACACCAGCCCCCGCACCAGCTCGGGCCGCGCCAACGAGTAGTACTCCCCGCGGAACGGCACGATCCGCATCCCGGGCTCGTCGCCGGTCAGCCGCGCCACCTCGTCGCAGTGCAGCCCGGCGCAGTTCACCAGCACCCGTGCCCGTACGACATCCCCGGCGCCGGTCTGCACGGCGACCCCGAGCTCCGGGCGCCGGTCGATGCGCCGCACCTCGGCGCCGTACCGGATCTCCGCGCCCGACGCCTCGGCCAGCTGTCTCGCGACCCCGACGAAGTCGCACACCCCGGTCGTCCCGACGTGTATGGCGGCGAGCCCCTCCACCTCGGGCTCGTACTCCGCGATCTGCGCGGCACCCAGCTCCCGCACCGGAATGCCGTTCTCCCGGCCGCGCTGCACCAGGCCGTGCAGCCGCGGCAGCTCGTCGCGCTCGGTCGCGACGATCAGCTTGCCGGTGACGGCGTGGGCGATGCCGTACTCCGCGCAGAACTTGACCATCTCGGCGGCGCCCCGCACCGCGTACCGCGCCTTGAGCGACCCCGGTTTGTAGTAGATCCCGCTGTGGATCACCCCGCTGTTCCGCCCGGTCTGATGCCGGGCGGGCCCCGCCTCCTTCTCCAGCACGACGACCCGGGTGCCGGGCGCACCGCGTGTGATCGCGTACGCCGTGGACAACCCGACAATGCCTCCACCGACCACGAGCACGTCACAGTCGTAAGCGATCCCGGACAGCACCTGCACCACCTCCCACCCCCGATAGTGCACTGCACCACTGACAGTCACTTCAAACGCGGGGGGCGGTGCCGCCGTCCGGAGCTCAAGCCGGAGCCATCAGCAGCGGCCGGGCCCGCTCCCGGAGCTCCACCACCCGGGGCTCGTCCCCGTACGGCTCCAGCCGGTGCAGGAGATCCTTCACGTACTCGGTGGTGCGGGCCGAGGAGATGCGCCCCGCGACCTCCACCGCCCGCACGCCCTGCTCGCACGCCGCGTCCAGATTGCCCGACTCGAGCTCGGCGACAGCGGAGACGACGAGCCGCAGCCCGTGCGAGCGTACGAACTCCTCCGTCGGCTTCGACAGCGCCTGCTCCGTGAAGCGGCGGACCTGGCGCGGGGCCTTCAGGTCGCGGTAGCACTCGGCCGCGTCGGCGGCGAAGCGGTCGTACGAGTAGAAGCCGAGCCAGGACGGGTCGTTGTCCCCTTCCCGGGACCGCTCCAGCCACCCCTCGGCCGCCTTGAGCGCAGCTCCGGCCGCGACGGCGTCACCCGCACGCGCGTGTGCCCGCGCCTCGACGAGCCGGAAGAAGCTCATGGTGCGGGCGGTCGCCAGCCCCCGGTTCCGCTCCAGCGCGGCCTGCGCGAGATCGACGCCCTCGTCGCCGAAGCCCCGGTACGTCGCCTGCAACGACATCGACGCCAGCACATAACCCCCGAGGGGGACGTCGGCGGCCGCGCGGGCCAGCCGCAGCGCCTGGATGTAGTACCGCTGCGCCGCCTCCTGCTGGCCCGTGTCGAAGGCCATCCAGCCCGCGAGACGGGTGAGTTCGGCGGAGGCGCCGAACAGGGCCCGGCCCACCTCGTCGGAGTACGCGCCGAGCAGCAGCGGTGCCGCCTCCACCCGTAAACACTCCGGCACCATGGACGAACGCCAGTCGCCGCCTCCGTACTTGGAGTCCCAGCGCCTGGCGTCCTCGGCGGCCTCCCGCAGCTTCTGCACATCGCTGTGGCCGACTTTGAGCGGTGCGCCGGAGCCCTCGGAGTGGTTGACCTCGCGCGCGACCGAGCTGTCGGCCGGGGTTATCAGCCACCGTGAGGCGGGCGTCGCGTACGCGCTCACCGCGAAGGAACCGGCGAGGGACTGCCAGATGCCTCCCGCGCCGGCCCGGCGGCCCGCGAGGTCGAGGCGGTAGAGCTCCGTGGCCGACCTGACGGCCTGGCCGACGTCCCTGGGGAAGGCGAGGCCCACCTCCGGCGCGGGATCCGCGTCCGCCAGGCCGATCTCGTGGAGCGGCACCGGGCGGCCGAGCTTCTGGCCGATGGCGGCGGCGATGAGGTGCGGCGCCGCGCCCTGAGGCACCATTCCCTTCGACACCCAGCGCGCCACCGACGTCTTGTCGTAGCGAAGAGTCAACCCGCGTTGAGCGCCAAGATCGTTGACGCGACGCGCGAGTCCTGCGTTGCTGATTCCCGCGAGGGCGAGAACGGCGCCGAGTTTTTCGTTCGGCCCGCGTTGCTCCCTGGACATGCGCCACCCCTCGACACAGACGGCTGCCGCGCTGGCATAACCACGCGGCATTCGTAAACCCAGCGTAGTTCGCCGCATCCCAAGCGTTAAGGGGCATTGTTCCGGATGGCGGGATTGTGGTCCGTACTGAAGTGCGGGTCCGATACGCGCAGTTGTGTCGTGCTCCCGTTGTGTGGCCGTGCGCCCGCCCGTGCGCTCTTCTCCGGCCAACAGGGGAGCGCTTCCATGGCTGATGCGTGGGTCGGCCCGCTGTACTGGATCCAGTGGGCTGGGGGACACCGCCGCCTACATCCCCGCGGGCGGCGGACCGGCCCGGGGGGCGAAGTGGCGTCTCCCGGGCTGCGCGCCTGTCGTGCGGCGCGCGGACTGTGTACGGAGCGTGCGTGAGCCTGCTCCGATGCCGCCGATTTGGCCGAAAACCGACCCTCGCTCTCGCGGACGATCAGCCCTCCTACCATGGCAGTTGAGGGCGCGTTAGGCGTTTTTGGGGAGCGTATCGGGGGCGCATTCGCGTCGCACGCCCCTTGCCCCGCGCGGGTGTTCGCAGGCGTACGCGGGTGTTCCCAGGGGCGCGTTCCCCGCATCTCGAGCGGCTCCACCGGCCCTCCGGCGGGCTTCCTTCATGGCAGCATGGTGACCGGTTCGAACGGTGCACTGGTTGTCCACAGCCTGTGGAGGCGTCGATGCGGTGGTTGGTGGGATGGAGCAGCACCGCCGCGGCTGTCTCCGGGATCGGGACGGCCGGGGCGACCGGAAGCGACGGCGAGACCGTGCACCCGGTGGGTTCGCACCTCCTGTGGGGTGACCCGGATCCGCTCTGGGCGGTCGGCGACTGGCGCCCCGACGAGGTGCGCGTGGTCACGGTCGACCCGCAGACCCGGATCGCGGTCCTCGGCACCTGCGGGGCCTCCGACGAACAGCTGCGGGTCGGAATGCTCGCCGCGCGCGGAGGGGCACTTCGGCATCTGACGGCCTGGTCGGGGGCGTACACGGCGGTGGTCCAGGTGGGCCGCCGGATCACCGTGGGCGGCGATCTGGCGGGCGCCCGGCCGGTCTTCTACACCCCCTGGGCCGGCGGTACGGCCTACGCGACCGCGGCTCTGCCCCTCGCCGACCTCATCGAGGCCAACCTCGACTTCGGGCACCTCGCCGCGCTGCTCGCCGCCCCCGACGTACCGGCCGCGCTCCACGACTCCACGCCCTACGAGGGCGTACGGCGCATTCCACCGGGGCACGCGCTGATCCTGCGCAACGGCGCGCGCGAGATCGCCGGCTACGAGCCGGTCGCCTCCCTGGCGGTCGCCGCGCCCTCCGCCGACCCGGACAGCGCGGTCGACGGGGTGCGCGACGCCCTGGTGGAGGCGGTACGCGCGCGTCTGTCCGCCCCGCGCCACGTGCCCGACATCGATCCCGGTCCCGTGCCCGGCATGGGGCCCGCCGAACGGCGTGCCGCGCGCGGGATGCCGGTGCCGGGGATCGGGGCCGACCTGTCCGGGGGGCCCGCGTCGGGGACGCTCGCCCTGCTGGCCGCCGGTCTGCCGGGGATGCCGGGGACCGTCCTCGGGCACGGCACCGGGGCCGGCGAGCGGCTGCTCGCGGTCACCTTCAACGACCTCGCTGTCGGCGGCCGGGAGGCCGAACTGGAGCGGGCGGGGACGCTGGCGGCGAATCCGCGGCTGCACCATGTGGTGGTGACCGGCGGCGAGGAGACGCTGCCGTACGCCGAACTGGACGGGCCCCTGACCGACGAACCCGGGCCGTGTCTGGTGACGGCGGCGCGGCACCGGGCGCGGCTCGCCGCGGGCAGCGCCGACCATTTCACGGGGTACGGGGCCCGGCAGGTGCTCGACGCGCATCCGGCGCGCCTCGCGGACCTGCTGATGGACCGCAAACGGCGTCATCTGGTCCGGCCCGTGGCCGCCTTGACCAAGGCGGACGGTTCCGTGCTCGTCCCCGCGCGCGTGTACGGCGCCGCGCGGAAACTGGCCCGTACGCCGTACCGGGTCGGGCTGGAGATGCTGGCCGACCGGCTCATGCACCAGCGGTTCGACGAGCCCGGGGGTGCGGTAGGGGCCTCCCTCGCCGCGCTCACCTGGGCCAGACCGGGGCCCGCGGCGCGGTGGCTGACGGGTGAGGCGCTAGCTGAAGTATCGGTTCGTCTGCAGGGCGCCACGCACCGCTCCGGGGTCGGCCCCGGGCAGCATCCCGGCGACTTCCGCGCGCGTGCGGCACTCGCCCGTCACGCGTCGGACCTGCGCGTCCTGGAGCAGGCCGTGGAGATCCGCTCCCAGCGGCTGCACACGCCGTTCCTGGACAACCAGGTGGTGCGGGCCTGCCGTGCCCTCCCCGAGGCGCTCCGGGTCCGGCCGGGGGCCCGGGCGGACATCCTCCGTACGGTTCTGGAGGGCGCCGGCGTCTCCGACCTCCCGCCGGGCTGGGGCGCCCCGTCCCACGCCTCCTCGGCGGCGGCGACCCGTACGGGGCTGCGGGTGGCGGCGGACTCCCTGATGTCCCTCTTCGGAACCCCGCTGCTGGCCCAGGCCGGCCTGGTGGAGGCCCGGGTGGTCCGCAAGGCGCTCCGGTCGGCCGCGGAGGGCGAGCCGCTGCCTCTGGACGGCCTCGCGGACCTGGTCTCGCTGGAGCTGTGGCTGGGCCGGCTGCTGGCCCGCCGCGGCACGTGCTGGACGGGAACCCCGGCACGCGCGCGTGCGGTACCGGCGGGGATCCGGCCGCAGCGGGGGGCCCTGGGCGCGGGTGCCTCCGGCGGTTGAGCGGTTTGTCCGTGCGGGTTCGGTGGGGGCGGGCGTTGTTGCGCAGTTCCCCGCGCCCCTGAATGCCTGCGTGTGCCTGCGGCGGGCTGGGCGGGTTCGGTGGTGGTGTGTCTGCGGGCCGGTGGGGGCTGGTCGCGCAGTTCCCCGCGCCCCTGGTGCCTGCGGCGCAGCTGCGGGCCCGGTGGGGGCTTGTGTAGCGCGTGCTCGTCCGGTGGGTTGGTCGGTGCCGGGGTGGGGGGTATCCGTCCTCGGTCCGGCGGCTCGGTCGCTTCAGCAGGGCCCGGTGCCGGACGCCGGCCGCTGCGGGCGGACACCCCCCACCCCGTCCCCTGCTCGCCGTACGCGGCGAACGGCCCGCCGTGGCGCACGGTCCGGTCAACGGCCCGCCGTGCTGGGTGAGGTGGCGAACGGCCCGTCTTGGCGCAGAGCGACTGCAACCCCCCCAGGGGCGCGGGGAACTGCGCGACCAGCCCCCACCGACCCGCACCCGCCCGACAACCCGGCCCGGCACCCCCCCTAGGCGCCCGGCCCGGTAAAAGACGCGGCCGATGGCCAGAACCCGGTGACAATGAACCGGTGCGGTACAGAATCCTGGGCGTCACCCAGGCAACGGAGGACGACGGCACCGTCATACCCCTCGGCGGCCCCCGCCTCCGGACCCTGCTCGCCGCCCTCGCCCTCCGACCTGGCCGCACCGCGAGCCCCGAGACCCTGATCGACGAGGTCTGGGGGGAGGATCCGCCGCAGGACGCCCCGGCCGCCCTGCAGGCCCTCGTCGGCCGTCTCCGTCGTACCGTCGGCAAGGACGTGATCGTGTCCGGGCCGGGCGGGTACCGGCTGGCCGCCGCCGAGGACGACGTGGACCTGTATGTCTTCGAACAGCTCGTACGGCGAGGAACCGCGGCCCTGGCCCACGGCGACGCGCTCACGGCCGCCCGGGACCTCACCGCGGCCCTCGCCCTGTGGCGCGGTGACGCCCTCGCCGACCTCCCCGACCGCACCGCCGCGACCCGCCCCGAGGCCCTGCGTATGGAGGCCACCCGGGCCCGGATCGAGGCGGATCTGCTGCTCGGCCGGGCCCAGGACGTCGTACCGGAGCTGAAGGAGCTGACCGCGGCGCATCCGTACGACGAGCCGCTGCGCGTTCTGCTCATCCGCGCCCTGCGCGACAGCGGCCGGGGCGCCGATGCCCTCGCCGCCTACGAGACCGCGCGCCGGGCCCTCGCCGAAGGCCTCGGTACCGATCCCGGCCCGGAGCTGCGTGACCTGCACGGCGAGTTGCTCGCGGCCCCGCTCGGCCGCCCCCGTGCCGAACGCACCGGCAACATCCGTCCGCGCCTTACCTCTTTCGTGGGCCGGGAACCCGAACTCGACGCCATCCGTTCCGAATTGCACAGGGCCCGCCTCGTCACCCTCACCGGACCGGGCGGATCCGGAAAGACCCGTCTCGCCGAGGAAGCCGCCGCCGGGCTCCCGCAGGCGTGGCTCGTCGAGCTCGCCCCGCTCGACCGGCCGGAGGCGGTACCCGGCGCGGTGGTCAGCGCGCTCGGTCTGCGCGAGACCGTGCTCATGACCACCGAGCTGACGGCCCCGCAGGACGACCCGCTCGCCCTGCTCGTCGAGTACTGCGCCCCGCGCAGCCAACTCCTGATCCTTGACAACTGTGAACATGTGATCGAGGTGGCGGCCCATCTCGCGGAGACCCTCCTCACCCGCTGCCCGGGGCTCACCGTCCTCGCCACCAGCCGCGAACCCCTGGGCGTGCCGGGCGAGTCCGTGCGGCCGGTCGAGCCTCTCCTCCCCGACCAGGCCCACCGCCTCTTCGCCGAGCGCGCCGCCGCCGTCCGCCCCGACGCCGGCGTCGTGCTCGGTGACAAGGAAGCCGTCGCCGAGATCTGCCGGCGCCTCGACGGGCTGCCGCTCGCCATCGAACTCGCGGCGGCCCGCCTGCGCCTGCTCACCCCCCGTCAGATCGCCGACCGCCTCGACGACCGCTTCCGCCTCCTGACCTCCGGCAGCCGTACCGCCCTGCCCCGCCAGCAGACCCTGCGGGCCGTCGTCGACTGGTCCTGGGAGCTGCTCGACGAGCGGGAGCGGACCCTGCTGCGCGAGGTGTCGGTGTTCGCGGGCGGCTGGGAGCTGGAGGCGGCGGAGGCGGTGTGCACCGGGCCGGCCGCCGAGCTCCTCGGCGCGCTCCTGGACAAGTCCCTGATCGTGGCCACCCCGTGCGAGCGGGACGGCTCCGACGGCATGCGCTACCGCATGCTGGAGACCATCCACGAGTACGCCGTCGAGCGCGCAGCCGAGTGCCCCGAGCTGCGCGCCGCCGCCGAGCTCCGGCACCGTGCGTGGGTGCGCGGGCTCGTCGAGGAGGCCGAACCACAGCTGCGTTCGGCCGGCCAACTCCCGTGGATCTCCCGCCTGGAGACCGAGCTGGACAACATCCGCGCGGCCTTCGAACGCACGCTCGTCGCGGACGACGAGACGGAGGCCGCTGCCCTGGCCCTGGGCATGGGTTGGTTCTGGTGGCTGCGCAACTACCGCCGCGAGGGCATGACCTGGGTGTACAGGGCGCTGCGCCTCGGGATGGCCCTGGACAGGGCGGTCATGACGGACCGGCACCACACCCCGCCCGACGGCGACGCCGAGCACCCGATCGACGCCTACCTCGCCGCCGGGCACACCGAGACGGACCACCCGGCACACCGCCGCCGCATGAACCTCCGCATGCTCCATCTCTTCCTCATGGCCGAGACGGAGCCCATGGACGGCGACCTGGACCCCCGTCTGCGCCGCTACGTGGAGCTCGTCCGGAACCACTTCGCGCGGGGCGGTCCCGACGCCGCCCGCCTGCCCGGCATCGTCTGGCCCGTGATCGGCCTCACGCTGAAGGACCCCTTGGACATCCGGCCCCTCATGGACACCTCCGTCGCCCACTGCCGGACCCACGGCGACGACTGGGCCGTGGCCGTCGCCCTGATGCTCCGCACCCACATGGCGGTCGACTCCTCGGGCGGGATGACCGGTGTCGACGACGACCTGGAGGAACTCCGCGTCCTCAGCCGCCGCGTCGGCGACCGCTGGCTCCGCGCCCAGGTCAGCAGCGCGGCAGGCGAGGCGGCCATGGCCCGCGGCCGCGCCGCCGAGGCCAAGGAGGAGTACGAGGAGGCGCTGCGCCTTGCCCACGAGGTGGGGGCGTATGCCGAGACACCGTTCCTCATCGCCCGGCTCGGCGAGGTCGCCTACCGCACCGGCGACCGCTGCACCGCGCTGACCACCCTGGACGAGGCGAGCATCGCAGGCGAGCGGTACGGCGTCCCGGAAACCCGGGCGTTCGTCCGGCTGATGCGTGCCCACATCGCCCTGGAGGACAAGGACCTCGCTCGCGCGCGCGAGTTGGTCGACACGGTGCGTGAGGAGATCGGTCAGTCACCCACGCCGCCCCAGTTCGCGGTGATGTTGAACTCGATCGTCGCTTCGGTGACGGCCGCCGAGTCCGGCCCCGAGCACGGACTGCCCCTGCTGGCGGACACTGTCCGCGCGGCGATCGAGAAGCGCTGTTCCGACATGGTCGTGGCGACGCTCGTGGACGGCGCCGCGACCCTGCTCTGCGACCTCGGCGACCTCCCGTGCGCGGTCCGGCTGCTCGCCGCCGCCGAGCGGTGGCGTGGCGGCGACCCGCGTCCCCACCCCGAGCGGGTGGACGCGGAGCGCGCACAGGTCCGGGCCCGCACCGGCCTGGGGCTCTCGCGCTACGCGGCGGAACACACCCGGGGCACGGCCCTCACCCCGGCCGAGGCCCTGGCCGAGCTCGACGGGGTGATCCAGGCGCGGCGCGTCATGAACACCTGAACTTCGACTCCGCCCAGTCCGCGAGCATCAGGTCGTCGAAGGGGCTGTGGGGCTCGACCACCAGCCGTACGGTCCTGTGCCCGGCGAGGTTCACATGGACGGGCACGCCCGGGTCGCCGCCCTCGACCAGCCCGGACCTCCACAGCCGGGCCCCGTCGGCGTACACGGAGAAGGAGACCTTTCCGAGGCCCAGCGTCATGTCGTCGACGCCGACCATCGCGTCGTAGGAGGAGCAGGCGCGGTTGAGGTCGATCGTGACGGAGGAGCGGCCGTGCACGGTCACGCCGTGGCCGTACTTCTGGTCGGCGATCGAGACGCCGTAGCGCTGCCACACCCAGCTGCTCTCGCTGATCCGCATCTCGGGCTCGCTGCCGTCGCCGGAGACGTCGTAAGACAGCTCGCTCCACTGGTAGACGGCCGGCGGGGGCGGGGGCGGAGGCGAGGGAGTCGGCGCCGGCCTCGGTGTGGGCGCGGGGGGCGTGGGCTTCGGGGTCGGGGTCGGTGTCGGTTTCGGGGTGGGGGTCGGCGTAGGAGTCGGGGTGGGCTTCAGGGGTGGTGTGGGCGCGGGGGTCGGTGTCGGCGTCGGTGCGGCCACCGCCACCGGGATCAGCGGGGTCTCCGGCTTGCTCGGGGAGGGCGCGGGCGCGGGGTCGCCCGGCTCGACGGCCGGTGCGGACGCGGGCGGCTTGGCGTCCGGTTTCCTGGCCGGGCTGTCGTCGCCGATCAGCGCGAGCGCCACCGCGGCGGCGGCCACGGCGGCCACTCCGGCCGCGATACCGGCCTTCACGGGTGCGCCGAGCCCCTCCGAGGCCGCGGCGCCGCCCGCGCCCGCCCCGCCCGAGGAGCTCCCGCCCGCCGCGGCGGCCGCTCCCGCCCCGGCGCCGCCCGCGATGAGCCCGAGGGCCTTGGCGTATCCGGCGGCCCCGAACCAGCCGATGACCGCGACCGGTACCACCGCGGGGATACCGCCTGCGACTTCCTTGATCTGGCCCGCGGCCAGCCGGCACTTGGCGCACTCCTCCAGGTGCTTGCGCAGACCTCGTTCGGCACGGGTGCGCAGGCTGCCGCGGGCGTAGGCGCCGAGCCGGTCGGCGTAGCGGGCGCACTCCTCGTCGGTGGCGAGGGACGCGCTGACGTGGGCCTGGAGGTAGGCCTGCTTGAGCCCTTCGCGGGCGCGGCTGGCCAGCACGCGCGTGCCGTTGGCGTCGAGCCCGAAGAGGATGGCGACCTCGCTCGGCGACTCGTCCTCGACCTCGGTGTGCCACAGCACGGCCTGCCAGCGCTCGGGCAGCGACCGGAAGGCCTGCATGGCCATGGACTGCTCGGCCACGTGCATCGCGCGTACGTCGGCGCCGAGGTCCAACGTGTCGTCGTCGGAGACCTCGGAGCTGCGCGCGGCCTGCGCGGCGAACACCGCGAAGTCGTCGACGAGCTGCTCCCGTTTCGCCGACTTGGTCCAGCCGGCGGCGACGCGGCGGACGCTGGTGAGCAGATAGGCGCGTACGGCGTGCTCGGGGCCGTGGCCGCCGCGCACCGCCTGGAGCACGCGGGCGAAGACCTCGGCGGTGAGGTCTTCGGCGGTGTGGCCGTCGCGGCAGCAGGTGCGGGCGTAGCGGCGCACGGCCCCCGCGTGGCGCCGGTAGAGGGCCTCGTAGGCCATGTCGTCGCCGGAGCGCATCCGCTCGATCAGGTCGGCGTCGGACGGCGATGTCTCCCTGGGCGGCAGCAGGACGCCGCCGTCCTCGCGCCGGTCGCGCTGTGCCGGGACGCTGCCCTCGAGGGGTTCGCCGCCCTGGGCGGGGATGCCGCCCTGCGGAATGCCCGCGCGGCCGCCCTGGCCCGGCACCTGGGGGGTGCCGCCGGCTTCCCCGTCGCCCTCACCGAGGGGTTCGTTCCGCCCGTCAACGCTCATCGCGGAATGCCCCCGCCGCCGGCCCAACCAGTCCCGAACACCAAGTCAGCGTGCCATATTGGCTTTTGGTCAGCGCCCCGCGGTACGGCGCATCCACCCGTCCGTGGGGACTTCCCGCACGGCAGTACTGAGCATTACTCGGATGGGGAAGACTCAACTGTCACGGCTGGTGCGGGAGTTGGTTCACGCGCCCGGAAAACGCCGGAATGTTCCGGGGTGCGGACGGCAGCCGCCCGCACCCCGCTGTCACCCTTTCGAGTCACACCGGCCGGGACCGCAGCCCCTCCAGCAGAATGTCGAGCAGCCGCGCCGAGGCCGCCGCCTGCTGCGCCGCGTCCGGCAGCGAGGGCGCCGCGGTCGCGATCACCAGCAGGACGTCCGACACCGACACGTCGGTCCGCAGCTCACCGGCGGCCCGCGCCCGGTCCACGAGCTGGCCCACGACCTCCAGCAGCGCCGACGCACCGGCGTCGTCGTCCGCCGAGACCAGCGGGGGCTCCTCCGGCACCAGCCGCAGCTCGCCGGAGCCCGGTGTGGTTCGCTGCTGCGGCACCCGCGTCTCGTCGTAGCCGTCGGACCCTTCGTCGGCGACCCCGACCCGCAGCACCTGCGGCGGCAGCAGCCGCCCGGCACCGGACGCGACCGACGTGCGCAGGAAGCGCGACAGCGCCGACCACGGCTCGTCCTCCTGGCCGAGCGCCGCCCGCGCCTGGTCGGTCAGCCGGGAGGTCTCCTCCTCGGCTATCCGCCGGACCAGGACGTCCTTGCTCGGGAAGCGCCGGTACACCGTGCCGACACCGACCCGGGCGCGCCGCGCCACGTCCTCCATCGGCGCGCCGTAACCCAGCTCGCCGAAGACCTCGCGCGCCGCGCGCAGTACGTGTTCCAGGTTGCGCTGTGCGTCCACGCGCAGGGGGGCCGAACGTGATCCGTCCCGTCCGTTGCCCGCCGCGCTCATCGCCGAATCCATCGCGCCGCCCATCGCCCCGCCACCGGGTGCGATGGCGGACGCGGTGGACCAATGAGAGTCCTGAATGTGCATAAATGATCCCCCGGTAATGACGTCTCCCCCCGGAGACTCTCCCCGCCATCGAAAGCCGGAGCGTGCGGAACAAGCCCGTTTCACGAGTCCGCCCGTCGCGGACCCGGAGCGCATCCCCCTACACCCCGTCGACACACGAACATAGTTGAGCGGGGGTCAATTCAGAAGGGGCAGGTTCCGCACGGAGCGCCCCCCGATCGGAGTACGGGTGGCAAACGCCCCGATTGCACCCCCTCCGCCCGCCCGGCGCACACCGGTTGACCTGCGAAGCTTCCGCGCCCCCCGGCGATTCGGCCAACCCGGCGCGCCGACGACTTCCAGTCACACAATTTGTCGAGGCTGTGGACAAACTCAAGCGACGGGTGCGTCATGGGATGGTGACGGAACGTGCGCGCATTCTGGTTGTCGGCGGCGGCTACGTCGGGATGTACACGGCTCTGCGACTGCAGCGGAAGCTGAAACGGGAACTCGACCGGGGCGAGGTCGAGATCACCATCGTCACACCCGACTCGTACATGACCTATCAGCCCTTCCTCCCCGAAGCGGCCGCCGGCTCCATCTCCCCGCGCCATGTCGTCGTACCGCTGCGCCGCGTCCTCGACCGCTGCCGCGTCCTCGTCGGCGAGGCCACCGCGATCGACCACGCCAAGCGCACGGCCTCCGTCATCACCCTCGCCACCGAGGAGGAGCGCACGGGCGGCGAGCAGCTGTCGTACGACGAACTGGTTCTCGCTCCGGGTTCGATCGCGCGCACGCTGCCGATCCCCGGACTCGCGGACCACGCCATCGGGTTCAAAACGGTCGAGGAGGCCATCGGCCTGCGCAACCACGTCATCGAACAGATGGACATCGCCTCCTCCACTCGCGACCCCGCGATCCGCGACGCGGCCCTCACCTTCGTCTTCGTCGGCGGCGGCTACGCGGGCGTGGAGGCGCTCGGCGAGCTGGAGGACATGGCCCGCTACACCGCGCGCTACTACCACAACCTCCGCCCCGAGGACATGAAGTGGATCCTCGTCGAGGCATCCGACCGCATCCTGCCCGAGGTCGGCGAGGAGATGGGCCGCTACACGGTCAGCGAACTGCGCCGCCGCAACATCGACGTACGGCTGAACACCCGCCTGGAGTCCTGCCTGGACCGGGTCGCCGTCCTCAGCGACGGCAACCGCTTTCCCACGCGTACGGTCGTGTGGACCGCCGGCGTGAAACCCAGCCCGCTCCTCGCCGCCACCGACCTCCCGCTCACCGAGCGAGGTCGGCTGAAATGCACCCCCCAGCTCACCGTCGACGGCGCCACGCACGCGTGGGCGGCCGGAGACGCGGCCGCAGTCCCCGACGTCACCGCCGAGGAACCCGGCAGGGAGACGGCCCCCAACGCCCAGCACGCCGTACGCCAGGCGAAGGTCCTCGGCGACAACATCGCGCACGCGCTGCGGGGCGAGCCGCTGGAGACCTACTCCCACAAATACGTCGGCTCGGTGGCCTCCCTGGGCCTCCACAAAGGCGTCGCACAGGTCTACGGGCGCAAACTGAAGGGCTACCCTGCCTGGTTCATGCACCGCGTCTACCACCTCAGCAGGGTCCCCACCTTCAACCGCAAGGCCCGCGTCCTGGCCGAGTGGACCCTGTCGGGGCTCTTCAAGCGGGAGATCGTCTCCCTCGGTTCACTCGAACATCCCCGCGCGGAGTTCGAACTCGCGGCCGGTGGAAAGCATCCTCACGACCCGACGAACGACCCGAAGGGGTCGTCCTGACCGGACCGAGGAACTCCACGGACCGCCCCGGCGTCTGACGGATGTCGACCGGTCGGTCACCCTGCCAGACTGGTGCCCGACTTCGGACGGGCAGCCGCCCGCCCCTCGAACCAAGAGGTTTTCCCACCGTGCCGCACCCCGGGGCTGCCGTCCCCAGCCCCCCGGCCGGGCCCGGAGCCGGCCCGAAGACGCCGAAGACGACGACGCGAGGCAAGGATTCGTGAACTTCACGCGCTGGAGCGCCCGCCTCCCCGGAACGCAGCGCCGCGCCGCAGCGCGGACCGACGACCTGGTCACCGAGGACCGCCTGAGCGAGGGCGCCGTCCCCGCGGCCCGCGCCGAACAACTGACCGTGCCGGTCCCCGCCGTCGACGAACTCCCCGTACGCGAGGTACTCGACCGCGTCCCAGCCCTCGTCGCCCTCGTCCACGGCCCCGACCACCGCCTCGCCTACGTCAACGACGCCTATGTGGTCGCCTTCGGCCTGCGCTCACCGGGCCGACCGGCCCGCGAAGCCCTCCCCGAGCTCGACGAGATCGGCCTCCTCCCGCTCCTCGACCAGGTCCTGCGCAGCGGCAAGCCGCGCACGGTCAAGTCCCGCAAGGCCCCCGACGGCCGCTCCTACACCTTCACCTGCACTCCGGTGACGGAAGGCAACGGCGGTGGCGCCGGCGTCCTCGTGTTCGCCACCGACGTCACCGACCACGCCGAGGCCGCCGAACGCCTCAGAGCCAGCGAGCGCCGCCAGCGCGAGACCGCCGTCACCCTCCAGCGCTCCCTGCTCCCCCAGGAACTCGAAGAACCCGACGACCTGCGCATCGCCGCCACCTACCACCCCGGCGGCACCGAGGCCGCGGTCGGCGGCGACTGGTACGACGTCATCACCCTCGGCGGCGGGCGCACGGCCCTGGTCATCGGCGACGTCATGGGCCGCGGGGTGCGCGCGGCAGCGGTCATGGGCCAACTCCGCACAGCGGTCAGGGCCTACGCCCGCCTCGACCTGCCCCCGCACGAGATCCTCCAGCTCCTGGACGGCCTCGCCATGGAGATCGACGCCAACCAGATCGCCACCTGCGTGTACGCCATCCACGACCCGAACGAGGGCAAGCTGGTCTACGCCTCGGCCGGCCACCTGCCCATCCTGGTCCGCGACGAGAGCGGCGTCGTCCTGCGCGCCGCCGAACCCACCGGCCCGCCGCTCGGCACCGGCGGCTGGATGCACGCCTCGGGCTCCATCCCGCTCGGCCCGGGTTCGACGGCCGTCCTCTACACGGACGGCCTCGTGGAACGCCGCAACGAAGACCTGGATGAGGGCATCGCGGCCCTCGAACGTGCCTTGGCCGGCGCCACCGGCACCCCCCAGGTCATCTGCGACCGCCTGGTCCGCTCGGCCGGCGTCACCGCGGAACACGACGACGACGTGGCCGTGATGGTCCTCCAGCACCCGGCCCACACGGGCCCTGACAGCGAGCTCTTCCGCAATGCCGCACTCGAACTGCTGGGCGGCGTCGAGGCGGCTCCACGCGCGCGTGCGTTCGCCTCCGGCGTGCTGACCAGTTGGCGGTTCCCGGTCGAGCTGCACGACCTGGGGGTGCTGGCGGTGAGCGAACTGGTGGCGAACTCCTTGCAGCACGGCACCCCTCCCATGCGGCTTCGGCTCCGACGTACCGATCGGCGGCTCATCGTCGAGGTGACGGACGGGGATGACCATCTGCCTCGGCGCCGGAGGGCCGAACCGGGCGACGAATCCGGTCGTGGGATCGCGATCGTGGCGACCATCGCGTCGAACTGGGGGTCTCGGAGGACCCCCGGGGGTGGCAAGGCGGTCTGGTGCGAGTTCGTGCTGCCCAAGGGGTAGCGGCCTCAGGGGCGGGGCGGCTGCGGGCGCGTGGGGGCTTGTCGCGCCCACGCGGCGGAGCGGCAAATCGCCACAGCCCCGCGCCCCTGAGGACTTGCGGCTAGGCGGCCAGAGACTTCGCCGTTGCTCCACCCTGTGCCACCACTCGGCTCTTGCGCAGTGACGGCTGGTTCTGCACCGGCGTCAGCTGCCTGCCCAGCCGGACGGCCAGGTAGGTGATGCCCAGCGAGAACAGCAGGAACGTCACGACGTACGGCGTGTGCAGCGAGGCTCCCATCGGGCCGCCCACCGCCGGGCCGACCGCCAGGGCGAGCTGCTTCACCAGGGCGAAGGCGGAGTTGTACTGGCCCGCCATCCCCTCCGGCGCCAGATCGGCGACCAGGGGAGCCACCGTCGGAGACAGCATCGCCTCACCCAGCCCGAACAGGGCGTACGTCGACACGAACGCCGCCGTGGCCATCTCCTGGCTGCCATGTCCGAGCCCCGCGTAACCCGCGGTGACCCATGCCACGGCCCAGATGAGCCCGACCAGGGCGATCACCCGGGACCGCCTCCGCCGCTCGACGAACCTCAGTACGGCGAACTGCGCGACCACGATCATCGCGGTGTTGGCGGCCAGGGCCGTGCCCAGCGCCGAGGTGGAGATGCCGGCGGCCTCGACGCCGTACGCGCTCAGGCCCGATTCGAACTGTCCGTAGCAGGCGAAGAACAGCACGAAGCCCAGGACGCACAGCTGCACCATGGCCCGGTTGCCGAGCAACTGCTTCCAGCTGCTCTTGCCGGACCGGGTCGGCGCGCCCTCGACACGCGGTGCCTGCGGCAGCCGCAGGGTCGCCATCACGACCACCAGCAGGAGGAACATCGCCGCCTCGATCGCGAACAGCAGAGTGAAGGACGCCGCGCTCGACGTGTCGACGAGATGCCCGCCGATGAGACCGCCGACGCCGAGCCCCAGGTTCTGCAGGAAGAACTGCATGGCGAAGGCCCGGGACCGTGTCTCCGAGGTGGAGCAGTCCACGATCATCGTGGCCAGCGCCGGCTGCATGACCGCCTGGCCCGCCCCGAGCGCGGCCGCCGACAGCAGCACGGTCGGCGCATGGCTCGACAGTCCGAGGCTCAGCGCTCCGAGCGCGGCCGTGAGCAGGGCGGTGAGCAGCACCGGCAGCGGGCCCCGCCGGACGATGGCACGCCCGGCGAACGGCAGTACGATCAACGCCGCCACGGCGAAGACGGCGAGAACCAGCCCCGCCGTCATGGCCCCGAGCCCCCGCACCTGCGCCACGTAGACGTACAGGTAGGGGACGGTGAAACCGAGCCCGAACGCACTGAGTGCGTTGCCCACGTGGATCCGGCGCATCTCTGCGCCCATCGCCCTGGTCACGTTCACCTCTCTCACTAGTTAGGAGTGAAGACTTCAAAGCTAAAGTTCGAAGCTAAAGAGTACATACCGAAGGACTTCAAGGCAAAGGAGGTGCGTGCCATACTGCGGCCATGGCCGAGACTCCTGGCATCCCCGAGCCGACGCTCGACGAGCAGATCGCCGCCTACCAGCGCGAGTTCCAGGACCTCGACCCCCAGGTCGAGCAGATCGTCTCGGCGCTCTCCCGGCTGAACCGCCGCATGAACGTCGCCTACGGCCGCCAGGCCGCCGACCTCGGCATCAGCAACGCCGAGTGGGAGGTCCTCAAGGCGCTCGTGCTCTCCGGCGCCCCCTATCGGATGGGGCCCAGCGACCTCGCCAAGCGCCTCGGTCTCACGCCGGCCGCGATGACCCACCGGATCGACCGCATGCTCGCCGAAGGACTGGTGACCCGGGAGCGGGACGAGTCCAACCGCGTCCGCGTGATCGTGGAGCTGACCGTCGAAGGCCACGAGAAGTGGCTGGAGGCGATGCGCCTCGCGACAGTCTTCGAGGAGGACCTGCTCCAGGACCTGTCCGCAGAGGAGCGCAACACCCTCGGGGACGTGCTCACCCGGCTGCTGCGTAGGGTGGAGCACGCACAGCCGGACGCCGGCGGGCGGCTCAGCGACCTCGACTGAAAAGATCTTGACAGGGGGTGCTTGACAGCCCTCTGCTGGATACGTAGAGTTCTTCGGGTTGCCACGGGGCCGTAACGGTTCTTCGGCAGCACCTCCGCCGCGAGAGCGGCCACTCAAACCATCAGAACGATCTCCCAGCCGGGATGAATTCGGTGTGCCCGAATTCAATTCGATTTGGGTGCGGCTCCTCGATTTGGGACCGCAGCGAGAGTCCGCTAAGGTTTGAGACGTCGGAACGGCCCAACGGCCGGGAAGGCAAGCCCCACTGACTGGGAATCAGGCCCGAAAGGATCTGATAGAGTCGGAACCGCCGGAAAGGGAAACGCGAGAGCGGGAACCTGGAAAGCACCGAGGAAATCGGAACCGGAAACGGTCTGATAGAGTCGGAAACGCAAGACCGAAG
>NZ_JBEXEA010000032.1:0-94757 GCF_040606035.1 Streptomyces sp. NPDC005483 | reverse complement strand
CGGAGCTGATGCCGAGTTCCCGGGCAACGGCGGTGACCGTCTTGCCCGAGGAATCGACGAGCGCGATCGCGTCCCGCTTGAACTCCTCGGTGTACCGCTTCGTGTACTTGCTTCCCACCTGGTGCTACTTCCTCTGGAACCTCAAGATCCCAGTCTCCAGGTGTCCAAGATCAAGGGGAAGCTTCAGTTCTCTCTTTGCCTTCAGCCGGGTCAGCGGCTGCCAGGGCATCAGCCATCATCCGGCGGATGAGCGCCATTTGCGTGTACCTCAGCCGGTCAGGCACTCCCCGATGATGCTCGCGTAGCGAGGCGTTTGCGGCGATGAGCAGGACGAAGGTGTCCGGGTCCGGCAGCGACAGGTTCAGCTTCGACGTAAAGGCGTTGAGTTGAGGCCTCCCTGCCTTCGGCAAGCGAGTGTCGATGATCTTGAACTGTTCAACGACGCCTGCGACGTGTGAACGAACGTCCTCCGTCATATCTCGCAGTGCCACTTCGACCGGCGTGGCTTCTTCGACGGGCTTGCCCTCGATCAGGGGAGCGAAGACGAAGGTGGAGTCCTCATCGTCCAGGTCGATGGACAGTCGCGCTTCCAGCGCCTTGGCCAGGCGTCGCAGAAGAGGGAGCGTGGGCTCGGCGCCCGCCTGCTCGATGTTGGAGATCTGCGGCTGCGTCATGCCTGCCCGGTCAGCAACCTCTTTTTGCGACAGGCCCAGTTCCTTGCGGCGGTCGTAGACGGCCTGCCCCAGCGCCATGGCATCGCCGGCGCTGGTGTATGCCTCGGAGGGCTCGACCTTCTCACCGAGGAGCCGGCGGGTGCGGCGGGTCTGCCACTGCGTGTGGTTCATGGCGCCTCCTTCCGGTCGTAGGTGTGCTCGGCAGGGCCATGTCGTGCCTCGCATTCCTTCTGGGCCTGTTGAGCTCGTTCCACCTGTGCGTCCTCACGTTGCCTGCTTTTGCGAAAGACGGTCAGCAAGACGATGCGGCGTTCGGGTGCCAGCCAGTACGTGATCCGCATCTTTGCGTCGTCCAGCATGATCCGCAGTTCGCGGACCTTCCCGCCCAGGTGTTTCGAGAACGGCTCTCCGAGCGTCGTGGGCTCAGCGAGGAGTTTGTCTGCGTGGCGTTCGACCTTGTCGTACTGCGCCTGGGGCAGCGTCTCCAGCCAGTGCAGTACCTCTGGCTCGACTTCGATCACCCACAGTTCGTCCGCCCCGAGGCTCATATAAAAAAGTATATACTCAAGTGGTGAAGGTGCGGCCAGCCCCTCAGCACGCGTTCTGAACGGGGACTTCAGGGGGCCGTGCCTGTTTGAGTCTTCCCGCAGGGAGTGAGCATGGGGTTGCGCCCGACGCACCTCGGCTATGCCTACCAGGACCTGCTCACCGCGCTGCGCCTGGTCGATCTGGCGGTGGGACGCGCGAAATCCGTGCTGGTCGACACAAAGATGTTCACCGGGGATCGATTCGATGACATCACGTGCGAGTGGGGTACCGGCAGCCGCGAACGGCTGCAGATCAAGCACACGGATCACGACCGCGCGTTGTCGCTGGAGAGTTTCACGAAGGACAACCGAAGCCTGCGTCTGGATCTTCTTCTCTCTTCCATGGAGGAGAGCCTTGCCTCGTATCCCGGTGCCGTGCACCGTCTCGTGGTGCGCGACACGGAGCCGGTGGATCCCGAACTGACCCGCGTGCTGCGCCCGGTCCGCACGAGTTCTGATCCCGGGCCTGCACTGCATGGCCTGAGCAGCAAGCGGTTCCGCTTCGATGCTGCTGCGCTACGCGCACACGCTCCCTGGAAGGAGCTGCTCGCCAAGGTCAGCGGCGACCTGCTCGACCGCGCGTGCGCTTGCCTGGTCGTGGAGACGAATCTTCCGGTGTGCTCGCTGAACGTCTTCGAGCCCGGGCCGGCAGAGGCAGCCTTGTTGCACCGCGTCACCGAAGAACTCGGTGCCGGACGGCCGCCGAACCGGCACCGTACGCCCGAACAGGTGGCGCTGGCCCTCATCGAGACGGCCAAGGCGGCGCGCAGCCGGGCGGGAACGGTGACGGTCGAGGATCTGCTTCCCCGTCTGAGTCTGGAGGTCGATTTCGGAGCCGTCCGTGAGGGCCACCCCGTGGACCGCGCCACCGAGGTGAGCCGGCCCACCGTGCTCACGGGCGTGGTGGCGGCGGTGAAGGACGCCGCGCAGCAGGGGGGTGCCGTGGTGGTCACTGGTGCACCCGGCATCGGCAAGTCGTGGCTGTGTGAGCAGCTCGGGGATGCGCTGCGGGAGCCCTGGCTGGCGGTGCGGCATCACTGCTGGCTCGGCGCCGCGGACAGCGACCGGGAACAGCGTGTCCTGACCGAGGTCGTGATCGGCAGCCTGCTGAAACAGCTGGGGACGGCCGTTCCGGAGGCGCTGGCGCAGGTCAGGCCCCGTTACGCGGCCACGCCGCAGACGCTCACGGCTGCGGTCGCTGCCGCGCGGGACCTGGATCCGGACCGGCCGATCGCGCTGATCGTGGACGGTATCGATCATGTCAGCCGGGTTCTTGGAACCACCGCCGGCAGCGCCTTTCGTACCCCGGTGGACCCGGCGGCCCAACTGGTCGCGGACCTCACCTCTCTCGAGCTGCCGCCCGGGGTCGTACTCGTCCTGGCCAGCCAGCCCGGCCCGCATCTGGAGGCCGTCGACGCCGGTGCCCGTCACCTCACCGTTGCTCCGCTCAGCCGCGGCGAGCTGCATGCCCTGGCGGAACGTCTGGGCGTACTGGCGGCCCTGTCCTCCTCACCTGCCGGTGAGGGGCTTGATCCCGCCGCGCGGGCGGAGGCCGCAGTCACCCTGATCGAGGAGCGCTCCCGGGGCAACGCTCTGTACGCCACGTATCTGTGCCGGCAGGCTGTTGGTCCCGCTCCGGGTCTGACGACGGGGCCCGCGCCGGATGGGGCCGAGGATCCTCTGGAGAGACTGCGGGAGGTTCCGTCCTCAGCGCACGACCTCGACGACTACTACGCCTATCTGCTGGACGGCCTGACGCTCGGACAGCGCTCTGCTGTCAGCATGCTCGCAGTCTGCGACTTCGCCGTGAGCGCGCAGGAGCTCAAGGAGATTTTCCCGCTGCCTGGAATGCAGCTCGGTGCCGCTTTGACCAGCGTGGCACCGATCGTCGCGCAACAGCCGGGCATCGGTGGGCTGAAGATCCATCATGAGAGCTTCAGCCGCTTCATCCGACGGATCGACGGGGATGAGGGGTGGGTTGATCAGGTCCGGTCCCAGGCCGCCGACTGGCTGTCCCGCCGCGGCTTCTTCACCGATCCCCGCGCTTTTCGGCATCTGCCCGAACTGCTGGCCGCCCTGGGCCGCGACGAGGAACTCGCCTTGCTGATCGGGCCCGATTTCCTCTCCCGTGCGATTGCCGGGCTGCAGCCGCCGCAGGCCATCGCCCACACCCTGGGCGTGGCTGCACGGCGGGCGGCGGACCGCAGCGACTGGCCCACCCTGGTGCGCTGCGTCGAGCTGAACCGGGCGCGGGCGAATTACGAGGACGAAGGGCTGCCGGGGTCCCTGGTGCCGTACGGGGATGTGCTGGTGGAGTTGGTGGGAGCCGACCGTGTGGCGGCGAGCCTGATGTATGAGGGTGTGCCCACGATGTCAGCTCGGTGGGGCTTGCAATTGTGTGCGGCGGTTGACCGGGCCGGCCATGGCGCCCCGTGGGATGCCTACCTGACGAGCTGGGAGCAGGTACGCGACCACGAGGGGGTTCACTACGGTTCCGAGAACGACGAATCGGTGGCCTTGGCGGAGCTACGTGGACAGATCCGGTTGCCGGCCCGGCCTGCCGACGATGCCGAACCTGAGCAGGTCCCGCGTACGCTCGGTCAGCGGGTGGCCCGGTTCCTCGACCAGGAGGCGCTGACCTCGCCCGAGCGTGCGCTCGAGGTGCTGCTGGACTGTCTTGGTTTCGTGCCGCTGCTGGAAAGCACCGAGTACATCGAGCGGCCCGACCGGCGTGCTGCCCTTCTGCTGCATCTTGCCGATGCCCGCTCCAGTGCCGGCGGCACACTGCCCTCGGCCCGCATGCTGGCCACGGCGGCATGGGCCAGCGGACCGTGCGACCCGCGGCGCCTGCTCCGTCATGGTCTGGCGGTGGCGGACCTGGTCGAGGAGTTCTTCTCCCCGGACATCACCACGGTTCTCACCGAGGCGACTGATGAGGTGCTGGCCGACCGTCCCGGCGCTCTGTCGGGGCCGGTGAGCAGGTGGCTGGCGCTGCTGGCCGTGGCCCACGGGGCCGACCCGCAGGCGCCCGTCCGGCTGTTGCCTCAGCTGGAAGGTGACGGCTTCTACCGTGCCTGGCTGCGCTTCGCCATCGCCACCCTCGGCCTGCGCCAGGACGTCGAGGCGGCCAAGCTTGCGGCCGCGGCCGCTTCTGCCACCGCCCGCGTGGCGCTCGAGCACCTGGCCCAGCACACGGCTCCCTTCACCGGCAGTCCCCGCGCCAGTGACCTGGTCGACATTCACGGTCTCGTGCGTCAGGTCCTGCACGATGCCGTCGCGCTGCTGCGCGGCGACGATGTCGCGCTGGGCATTGCGGCCCTGCGGGCCGTCAGCGAGGGCACCACCACCTCGCTGATGGGCATGGCGGGAACCGGCCCTTTGATCACCACGGAGCTGCTGTCCTTGCTCGCTGCAAGCGTCGGCCAGGCCGGGGTTGGCGTGGTGCACGACCTGATGCGCGCCCTGCGCGCGGCGCAGGCCGAGCGCCGTGTGCTGTATACGGAGAGCGCCGACTTCGAACTTGAGATGGCCCGCGTGAGTCTAACCTGCGGCGATCTGCAGGAAGCCCAGCAGTGCTGGGCCCGTGCCGCCCGCTATATGGGCGCTTACGGTAGCCACAAGGACGTCACCATCGAGGAACTGCTGGAACCGCTGCCTCAGCTCGTGCAGGCCGATGCCGTGCAGGCGCGGGTGCGGCTGGCCCGTGCGCAGCCGCTGGTGTATCTCGTCGCGTACGGCACCGACGGGCGGGGCACTGGAGGATTTCCCAGGAACTGGTGGCAGTTGCTGGCGGATCTGGACCCGCGGGCTGCCGCACAGCTGGGTGCGCAGGTGCTGCTGACGGAGCCCGGGCTGCCCGACGACCGGGTGACGGCCGTCCACCGGCGGCTGCTGGCCACCCAGGCGGATACGGCAGACCCCGTCGTCCTGGCGGCGCTCCGCATCGCGGCAGGACCTTCGGGCCACAACGTTGGCAGGGACGCCGCCCTGCTCGGCAGGCTCGCAGGCCTTCCGGCCGACGACGCAGCCCGCTCGGTGCGCCTGCTTCCGGTGCTGGCCAATGCCATCACCTCCACCTACGACGACCAGGCGCTGACCACCGCGTCCCGCGGTACGAGGGACCCGTCCATCGCCGTCCTGGACGCGGCGGCGCACCGCTGCGGCGGTGAGGGCGGCCCGCACTTCGAACCCGAGCCCGCGCCGGTCAGGACCTCCCGCGACTGGTCGAGCCGCAGGCACCCCACCACGCAGGCCTATCTGCACGCCCAGCAGCGCCCCACGCTGCCTGGGGGCGCTGTCGGCGTGCTGGCCGCGGTCCGCGACCGCAGCAGCAAGGCATACGACGCCCCGCAGGGCCCCCGGTGGTCAAGAGATGCCCTGGCCAATGCGGTCGGATGGCGGCTGCTGGAGATCCTGCACGACCAGGGAGCCGACGCCGTCGTCCAGTTGCTGCACCGGATCCCCGATGAGATGAACCTCTCCAACCCCCTGGAGCTCCTCGCCGACATCGCCGCCGGTCTTCGCCTGCGCCAGGACACCGATCCCGACGTCTTCGGCCCGCTCGCCGCAACCGCCGGCATGCTCGCCTACACCAAGACACGAGGCGGCGGCGGATGGCGTGCCTTCGCCGGCAGCGACCGGCTGGATCTGTGGCAGCAGGCCCACGCAGTCGATGCCACCACCGCAGCCCGCGTTCTGGCAGACCAGGTGGCCCAGGCCGTCGCCAACCCGGCCTACAGCCGAGCCACCGGCGTCAGCCAGGCCCTGGTCTCGGCCTTTGCGATCCAGCCCCCCAATCCCTCCCAGCCCTCCTCCCCCGCCAGCGCGCTGGCCTGCTGGGACGCCGCGTACGACGTCATCGCGCACCGGCTGCCCGGCGACGCTGGCCTCGGCCACCACGCTTATCAGCCGCAGCCGGAGCCTGCCGCGCAAGGCGACATCGACACAGCGCTGTGCCGACTCGTCCTGGCCACCGTCGCCCTGCCTGAACGCGGCGACAAGCGCCGCGCATTGATCGCCGCGACGGCTCTCCTGGCCAGCCGCCCCGAACCGGCCCAGGCCGCGTTCGCCCACGTCCTCTCCTTCGACCTGGGCGCCGGCCCGCTGACCTGGCTTCTGACCGTCCTGCACAGCCACCTGCCCCAGGGCCCCCTGAACGCGTCCCTCCGCGCACAGCTCGAGACCCTGTGCGCCAGCGGCATGCTGTCCGTGCGCGCCGAAGCCGCCGCGGTCCTCACCCGCGCCGGACACCAGCCGCCCGCCCCGCCGGCCACCGCAGCCCATCCGACACTGGCCCGCGCCCTATCTGTTGCCATGGCCGACAGCGAGGACAGCGTATGAACAACCCTGAGGAGTTCGCAGCTGACCTAGTCGACCACTATCTGGGCGCCCGCCTGGATGCCGCCGACGCTCCGGCAGGGCTTCGTGAGGCTGTCGTCGACTTCGTCACCGACGCCCTGCCCGGACACGTCGAGCCCCTGATGGGTGCCCAGTTGGACGCGCTGACCCACCCCGGCCGTACGCAGTACCCCGACGCCTACCTTGCCGCCGAGGCGGCCGCCGAAGACGCCCTGCAACAGGCCGCCGCGGGCCTGCGGGCCGCGTTCGCCCAAGCCGGGCTCGTCGGCCCCGCCCGCTCCTTCGAACGCGGTGCGGCCGCACGACTGCGCGACGACCCCCGCGCAGCGCTGCGTGCCGAACTCGCCCGCATTCCGCGCCCTCTCACCCGCCCCGATGCGCTGGCATGGTCACTCGACCCCGCACCCTGGTTCAGTGACAGCCGCCTGGAGCAACTGCCCTGGCCGCCTTCCGGGTTGGCGTCGGTCGCAGACATGCGGGCGCTGCCCGCAGGCGCCGCTGCCCTGGCCCACGTCGTAGACGGGCCGCACGCGGGCTGGGTACAGATCGGCCTGGTCGAGCAGCACCACACCCCCGCACGCCGCTACCCGGACCAGCCCGCCCGCCACGTACGCATCACCCTCGGGCTGGAAGCCGCCGACGACGATCCGCGCCCCGGCCCGCTTCCCCTCGGGAAGGCTCCCTGGCAGCTGTGGACCCGCCCGCTCCGGCAGCTGGTGCCCGCACTCACCCAGCCAGACACCGCCGCCGAGCACCTTCGCATCACGGACCAGCCCCTGGTAGCACTCACCGACGCCGGCACCACCATGGTCGATGCTGGCCGCAACAGCGGTCTCGGCCTACCCCTGTACGTACTGGCGCCCGCCGCCAGCGTCGTCGCGGCACTCGAACTCGAACCCACCGACGGCATCGGTGGGTTCAGCCTCAGCGACACGACAGGAGAAGCACTGATCTGCCGCCAGTGGCACGGCCACCTCATCCACGACGGAAACTATGCACCCCTGCTGCCCGCAGTTGCAGGAGCAGACCTCCTCATCCGCCCAGATCTGTTCACACAGCTGCGCGACACGATCGGCGCCTCCCGTTGCCGAGCCGGGATCAGCGTCCGCCACGGGTCCGTAGCCCAGGACGGCAACCTCCCCGAACCGGGCTGAAAACACCTCACGGAGAAGCTCAAGATCAATCCGGCTGCAGCCCCCATCAAGGTCCGTGGAGGGCGGGTCAAGGGCTGCCGTCGGTGAGCCAGTACGGGTCCCAACAGCGCTGGGGAGGACGGGTGACGTCGTGCGTGCGCAGTCCGCGAAGGCCGAAGAACCCGCGGGCAGGTAGGGGCACGAACGGCTGATCGGATGATGGGCCATCTTGTTAGCCGCTGTCAGCCACTGCTTGACCCCGGCGCCGCCCGCACACAGCAAGGGGTCGAACCGCAAAGCGGTCCCATGCCACCCTGCAGGCGTCCTGCCGCCCTCGCCCCCCTCTCGGGACACCTGTACGTCTCGGTTGGCGTCCGATCCCGTCAGGAAGCGGAAGAAGAATCAGCGATCTACCCTGTAACTATGGGTCGATATGCCCAAGATTCTTGGGCTCCCCCCGGAGGCTACGGGAGGCACGATGCCCATCGTCTTCGTCCACGGAGTCAACAACCGTAAGGGCCCTGGCTATGACCAGGCAGTAGGTACTCGTGACGCCCTCTTCCGAGACGTCTTCCTGCCCGCAGCAGGCCTGCCGGACACCGTTGTGGTCAACCCGTACTGGGGAGACGTCGGAGTTCGTTTCGCCTTCAATCTCGACTCTGTCCCCACTGGCAGGGAACACTGCGTGACCCTTGGCTCCGCAGGGCAGGAGGGCTCCTTCTTCCTGCTGGCAGCTGCGGCCTCCGCAGCAGCTCCGGAGGCGCCGCGTCCGAGTGCTGTACTGATCACCTTGGCACGGCGCGACCTCGATTCCGCCCTCGATCTGGTGTACCTCGCCGCAGTACATGTGGCTGAGGGCGACGAGGCTCAGTCAGTGGCACTGGCTGCCCCGTTGGCCCAGTACGCCCTCGCACATAGAGGGGCTCCGCCGTCTTGGCTTTCTCAGATTGTTGACGACCAGCAGTTCATCCTCCGCCTCCAAGAGGATCTTCAAGCCGCTGAACCTGAGCCAGCAGTACATCCTGTAGTACGGCTCGGCTTCATCGGGGAGGTATGGGAGCGAGTACGGGAGGGCGTCGATCGCCTGCACGACGAGGCGGCCGACTTTGTGGGAAAGGCTGCATGGAGTGCGGTACGCGAGTTGCTGGTGCCCACAGTTCCCCGTTTTCTCGGTGATGTGTTCGTGTATCTCGAGGGGCGCGGAAGCGCCTCCGATCCCGGGCCGATACCGGACCGGATGACGGAAGCCCTACAGGAGGGCATGAGGGGACGGGCCGCAGATGACCCTCTGATCGTCGTTGGTCACAGCCTGGGTGGAGCGATCGCTTACGACATGCTGTCGGAATTCTGTACAGACGTCACCGCAGACGTTCTCTGCACAGTTGGCTCGCAGGTAGGACTGCTGGAAGAAATGAAGGTGCTCGCAGTAAGTGACGATGATGCGACAGGGCGCAAAGCGGCCAAGCCGCCTAATGTCGAACGCTGGATCAACGTCTTCGACTACAACGACGTGCTGTCGTACAAGCTAGAGCCGATCTTCGACGACGTGATCGACTACAGCTATCCAAGCCGTGACCTGCTCAGAGCTCATGGCGCCTACTTCGGGCAACCTTCATTCTTCCAGCGCTTGGGCACCCGTGTCCAGGAGGTAAGGGAACGATGACCACGGTCCTCGATAGGCAGACGACGGACCCAGCCCTGCACGCCTTCGTGATAGGTGTCGGCGCCTACAGACACCTGCCTGGTGGCTCGGGACCGTTGATGGCGGACACGCTGGGACTTGAGCAGATAGAAGAGCCCTCGTTGTCAGCGATCGCTTTCCTTGATTGGCTCACCACCGACTACCTTCATCCTTCCGGCGTGCCGCTGGGCAGCATCGAGCTGTTGATGTCGACAAGCGCCGGCTCTTATAGATACGCCGGTCAGGACGTAGCCCCGGCAGACCTGCCCAGCGCCCAACTCGCGGCTAGCAGTTGGATGGAACGCTGTGACGCAAACCGGGCCAACGTCGCCCTGTTCTACTTCTGCGGTCACGGCTTTGCTCGGGATCACCAGTATCTCCTCTTGGAGGACTTCGGGCAGGCGCCGCTAAGTCCGATGTCGACAAGCATCGACCTCAACCGCATGCGGTACGGCATGGCCCGATGCCAAGCTGATACTCAGATTTTCATCGCTGATGCATGCCGCCAGGTGAAATGGGACTTGAAAAAGGTCATTGACACTCTAGGAGACCCGCTCATACCGCCCATCCTGGGCGGAAACGTCGACAGAAACACGCCGGTCCTACTTGCCACCCGCAAGGGCGGTACTGCCCTGGGAGCGCCTGGGCAGGTCACCTACTTCACACAAGCGCTCCTGGCTGCGCTCCGCGGCGCAGGGGGTGAGGACCCCCAGAACACCGATACGTGGGTAGTCCGGTATCACAAGCTCGCAGACGCCGTTCAGGAACTCATGACTTACGGCCCCTTCGGTCCGGCCACAGGGGAGCGCCAATGCTGCCGCGTAGACGGGGAGTCGGAGAATGTGGTTCTGGCCCACCTTCCTGGACCGCCGTTGGTATCCCTCCAAATCGACTACATCCCTCCCGAGAGTGCCAAGGCCGCAACCCTCACCCTTGCCTCACCTCACCGAGACTTCCATCGCACCAGGACTCAGCTAGCCGGTCCATGGCAACTGGAGGCTCCGGCTTGTTTCTGGTACCAGCTTGAAGCCTCCTACCTCGATGGAACTACTTGGTCACGGCCCGTAGCAGTGCTGCCGCCGTTGCCTCGCCTGGACGCGAAGGTCACGCCATGAGCGCCCTCACCGTCTTCCTGGATGCACCTCACGCCCTCAAGGGGTCGGTAGTGCCCCTCGAGGTTCTGGACCTGCAGTCGGGGCACACGTTCCACACGCTGGCACACTGCGGAATGGTTACGACAGTGGACGTGAAAGAGGACCCCCTGTACGTTCGGGCGAAACTCGTCGACGGTCAGGTCCTCACAGCGTTCGCCGATGTTCATGACAACGCTCACGTGATCCTGAAGCCGCACAGCACTGCATTTGAGGATGAGCAGCAGTCCATGGACAACGCAGCAACCAATAGCAGCGCATGCCCTGCCCTGGAGGATGAAGTGGCAGCGCTGTACGGAGGCAGCTGGGCTCGCCTGTGGCGGCTGTCAGCGAACCAGAGGTCCTGGACATCGGTGCCATTCGAACCGATCGCTCTCGAATTGCGAGCTGGCGCGCTGCAGTGGGGTGTAGCAGAGGCCGGCGGATGTGCGCTGCAAGTTGGCGGGGACCGCATCGCGCACCGCTGCATCCTTCTTCCCCCTACCGACCAGGTCACGATCACGCTGACGTACACCGGTGAAGATGAGCTCGGCTTCAACGCCGGCTACGTCTTGCAGGCTCACAGCGGCGACGAACGAGCTGAGGCGCTGTTGGCCTACAACGCGGCTGGTCAACTTACAGCCGCCCAGATCATCGCGGACCACTACGATGCGCTCGCCGAAAGCATGCTCCACGACAAGGTGTCCAGCCAGATAGGAGCGATTGTCGGCGGATACCACCTGCTGCGATCCCGTGCACTCGGGCAGACGTACGAGTGGCCCAAAAATCTTGCTGATTGGTTCCCTCAACTGCCCGACGCCGCTGTCGTCCGGATTGGCCAACTGCTGCAAGCGTCAGAACCTGATCAAGAAGAAGTGCGTGTCCGAATCTGCCAGGCCCTAGCCGTCGGCTTGCCTTCTTACTCCGACGGCCTGCGGTGGTTGTACCGCGCCACCGAACTGCTACTGGCAGTTAATCCCGGAAGCAAAGATGTTGCGGCCGCCTATAAATATCTACGCCCATACGTAAACGCAGCCGATTGGGACGCGGTGCTCACTACCTTCCGCGGCGAACCGAATGGACCAACGGTCGAACAGCAGACCGGTCCTCCTGGTGTAATTGAGGGTACGCAGGAAGCGGCACCGTTTGTTCTGTTGAACGGTCCGTGATAATTGCCGAGCCCCGGCCTCTCCAGAACCCAAAAGCCGCCTCCACTCGCGCAGTCACCCCGGCGAGAATGCGAGGTGGTGCTGGCGGGCGGTACCCAGGGAGCGCCATCGGGCTCGGACGGTGAGTTCATCGTCGAGCCACTGAGGTCTTTCAGCGCTGCCGCTCCAGAGTGAGGACGGCCGCGGAGATTGACGTCATTCGATTCGGGCTGCACTGGGATCGGCGGAAGATGCGCCAGGACTTCAAGCGGGCAACGCCGCGCTCGACTGGTGCGCGTGCCGCCGACAGCGCGCGGTTGACGGCTTGCTGGGTCGGCGTGAGGTCACGACCCGGCGGGCGTCTGAGGGGTGTCGTCACCCATGGGCTACCTCCCATATAGGCGCGGTCGGCGAGGATGGGAACGCCTTGGTGCTCGCAGATCCGGATGATCCGGTGGGCGCGGGCCGCAGTCAGATCGTGGGCGCGGCAGGGCAGAGCAGGCGAGATCCATAGCAGCTGCCCGACCGGGTCGGTCACCACCTGCACGTTCACCCCGCGCCGGCGGTGCTTGTTGGAGTAGTCGGTCCGGCTGTCGCCAACCCGGTCGCACTCCGCCAGGGTGCCGTCGAGCAGGACGTAGTCCGGTTCCGCCTCGCGCAGGGCGCGCAGTAGGCCGGGTGCGCGGTCGGCGAGCAGGTCGACAACGGCCGTGGTGTATGCGTGGGCGGTGCCGACGGAAATGCCGAAGCCGGCAGCAAGCTGGGCGAGGGTGTCGTGCCGCAGGTACACCAGGCCGACCAGGGCACGCTGGTGCGGTGGGAGCTTGCAGCGGCAGTCACCCTCGCGGGTGACGATGAGCATGGTTACCCACTCGACCAGGCCGTGAGGCAGGTCAAGTGCGGCAGAATACGGAACCAACGCGGCTCCTGCGCCTGTGGGTTGAGACTTCGAACACCTCCCCCAACGGCACGGGAGCCTCGTGCGTTGCGGGCATCGACACCGTCACCCGTTCAGTGGCCACGCTGAAAAACCTCACTGTATAGACGACCCGAGGCCTGATCCGGGCCGCGGCCGACTCCACGACTTCCTCGGCCGGGCACTCCTGCAGGATGTGTACCTCACCGTTGCCGAGGGCCGTCACCACGTACGGCATGCCGGACAGAGCAACCATGGCGTCCCCGTCCGCCGCCAGCGAGTGCGCGTCCACCCTGCGGGCGCGCACCACGAACGCCTCGAGCCTGCTGCGGTGCAGCACCGCTGGATGCGCCCCCGCTTGGCCGTTGGCCCGCATCGGTTCCCTCCAGGAGTAGGTGAACCGCCTCGTCCAGAGCCACACGGTTGCATCAGGCATGACGCTGCCGCAGCACCAACTGCATACCGATTCAGGGCAGTCGTCCCCAGACCCGGTCCTCGGGCAGCGGATCCGTTAGGGCGGCGGGGATGTCAGTCCCCAATGCGATGATGCGGGTGTGACGAGATGGGTGAGGGCTGGGGTGTGGCTGCTGGCGGTGCTGTGCGGCCTGGCGGCGGTGGTACTGGGTGTCGTCGCGGTTATTGCTGATCTCGATACGGCCGGTCAGGTGGCAAGCGTGGCTGGTTCGGTCGCCAGCCTGGTCGGGGTGGTGTTGAGTTGCTACGCACTTGTGCGTGCGTCTGCAGTCGACGGCAGCAGGATGTCTGCGACCGCAGCGGGAGCGCGATCCGTCGCAGCCGGCGGCAGCATCGCACGAGCGGCTACCGGTGATCGCGTCACTCTCACCACGCCTCCTGCGGCACCTCCGACAGCAGGGGCGTCCGGTTCGGCACAGGCGACGGGCGAGCGAGGCGTCGCAGCGGGCGGTCAGGTGGGCGAGGCGTTCACCGGAGACGACACACGCGCATGAATCCGTGGCAGAGGAAGCCCCAACACGCTCCCACATCGCAGAACTCGCCTGCCGACCGGCAGTCCTTGAGGCCTGAAGCTCACGTGGCGGCGTCCGGTCTGCGCTCTGTTGCGGCCGGCGGAAGCATCGGTGCAGTCACCACGGGCGACGACAGCCCTCTGACGGTCAATGTGTACCCTCCTGCGCCGGCGCCGACCGCGCTGGCCTCCCTTCCCGCTGCACCCTCACAGCTCAGCGGCCGCGAGACCGAGGTGGAGCAGGTGCTGTCGGCCCTGCAGCCGCACACTGGGGCACCGCGGCAGGCCGTGGACCGGCCCGAGGCCGGAACGATCGCCTCGGCTGCCGATGATGTCGTGCCGCCCGTGCTGGTGACCTCAGTCGCCGGGCTCGCCGGGGTGGGCAAGACGGCGCTCGCCCTTACCTGCGGGCATGCTGCCGCCGAGGCCGGCTGGTTCACTGGCAGCCTCTTCATCGACCTGCATGGATACGACGAGAGCCCGGTACAGCCAGGACAGGCTCTGGAGGCGTTCCTGCGAGCCCTCGGCGTCAACCCGACTGATATGCCGGCAGCTGTTGAGGAACGGGCAGCGTTGTACCGGTCCGTGCTGGAAGATTTGGCCGACCAAGGACAACGTCTGCTCATCGTGGTCGACAATGCTGCCAGCGCCGACCAGGTTCGTCTCCTGCTCCCCGGCAGCCGCCGACACCAGGTCCTGATCACTTCCCGGCACACCCTGCCGACACTCAACGCGCGGCTCGTAGATCTCGCCGTGCTCAGCCCCGCGGCAGCAGCGGCACTGCTGCGGCACGCACTGCACAGAGCCAACCCCGCCGACCGGCGTGTCCTCGATGCCGCAGACGGCGTCGAGGAACTGGCAGGCCTGTGCGGGTACCTGCCGCTGGCTCTGCACATCAGTGCCGCCCTGCTGATCCTGGAGCCCGACCAGACCGTCGCCGAGCTCGCGGCTGAACTAGCTACGGCCCGGTCGCGACTGAGCCTTCTGGACGATGGAGAGCGGGCAGTGCGTGCCTCCTTCGATCTCTCCTACCGTCGGCTTCCTGCAAATCATGCCGAGCTCTTTCGTCTCCTGGCCCTCAACCCGGGTCCCGACATCGGCCTTGAAGCAGTGGCGGTCCTGGCCGCCCGCCCGCTGCCAGCCGTCCGCACCATGCTCCGCGCTCTCGTCCAAGCGCACCTGCTTGAGTGCGTGAACAGGCGCTGGTCGATGCACGACCTCGTCCGCGGCTACGCCACCGAACTCGCGCACCACACCCAGCAGACCACAGCCAACGGCGCCGGAGAACAAGACGCACCGGGTGCGGCAGGATCCGACATCCAGGCATGCAGCAGACTACTCGAGCACTACACCACAACCGCTCGCGCAGCGAGCGCACACCTCACCATGAGGGCACATTCAGCTGCGGCAGACGCATTCGCTGCTCAAGACCAGGCGCTGGCCTGGCTGGACAACGAGCGCGTCAACCTCACCGCGTCCGTGGCCGTCGCAGCTGCCATCCGACACCACGACACCGCCGTCCAACTCCCGGTGATCCTCTACGACTACCTCATGTGGCGCGGATACTTCGACGACTTGATCGCCGTGACGACGATCGCACGCGACACCGCCCATCAGACAGGAGATCTCGCTGCTGAGGCAGGAGCATGGAACAACCTGGGCATCGCCCTGACTGAAGCCTCACGCTACGAGGAGGCTGTCCTTGCTCACAGACAGGCTGCCGATCTCTTCGCCTCCGTCGACAACCACAATGAACGCGGCAAGGCGCTCAACGGGCTCGGCTCAGCCCTGCGCTATTCAGGGAACCCCGCCGGTGCACTACCGATCTACCAGGAAGCTCTGGCGATCCAAAAGGCTTGTGGAGACCTGCAGGAACAGGCAGCGGTACTGAACAACCTGTCCCTGAACCATCAGGAGCTGGAGAACGTCGAAGCAGCATGTGCCGCAGCAGAAGAGGCCGCCTCACTGTTCCGGCAACTCGGCGACACCACAAACGAGTCGAAAGCCCTGTGCACGTCAGCATTCGCACTCCAGGAATCGGGACAGAGCAACGAGGCACAGGCGGTCTGCGAGCGGGCCATCGAGGCCGCCAGCCGCGCCGGGGGCAATCCACGCGACGAAGCAGCAGTCCTGATGACCTGTACCGAGCTCCTGACCGACCTCACGCCACAGCAGAAGATCACCTACCTACTGCAAGCACAAAGAGCGTGCGCACGCGCCAACGCCCACGATCTCTACGCGCACACGTTGGCTGCCTTGGGCCGGGCATGGATCAACGCAGGCGATTGGGACCAGGCCACCGCTCATCTCACGCGCGCAGCAAGCATGTTTGACGACCTTGATCTTGCCAGCGAAGCGGCTGACGTTCGGGACCTGCTCGCGTTGCTCCAGGCCTGACCTGGCCGCACATCAAACCGTTAAGGGCTCCCAGCCGCCTCAAATGGCCGACAGACCCTACCGACGCGAGCACCCCTCAAACTCGCTCAGACCAACCTCGACTCCCACCCGGCAGGCGAAGAACGTGCCCCGCCGAACTCCTAAAGATCAACTACGGCATGAACGCGCTTGGCCTCCAGCCAAGAAACTATCTCTCTAGTTACGACATCCTCTGCGTAGTCACAGCACTGCAGGTGAAGCCTCCGCATAGCCACTACGCCGCAGCGCCTCATACACACCACAGCAGATCAGATGCCATACCAGTCAAGATCACGACATCATCTTCGAACTCTAAGCACAGCAGGTCAACGGTGTTCTTCTGTTGTGACTACGCGACAGATCGACACCCGCATGCACCGGCAGGCCGGAGGTTCACTGCCGGAGCGGGAGGGTGTGCTGTTGGTGCAGGGCGAGGACATCGGGCGCTGGGTGCAGGTGCAGCGGCAGGAGTGGGCTGCGTTGAGTGGCGTGCAGCAGTGGCTGCTCGGCGAGGTGCTGGGCATCGAACCTCGCGTGGAAGATCTAGCTCCGCCGAAAGTGGTTCCTCGGCGGAGCCGGGCGCAGAAGTGGGAGGCGAACTTGGCGGCGGCTCGCCAGTACCGCACACGGGAGGGGCACATGAACGTACCCCGATCGCACATCGAAAGCGTGGAAGGAACCGAGCTGGCGCTGGGTGTGTTCATCGCCAACTCCCGTGCGCGTAAGGACAAGCTCGCGGTGGAGCGGGTCGAGGAACTGTCGGCTCTCGGCATGCGGTGGGAATGAGCTCGGCATGGTGGTGCTCGCAGGAGACGGCCTCGGCGTCCGTTTCCCCCATCGCCGACTATAAGAAGGACTGGACGTGTGAAGCGGGCCCGGCGGCGGCATCCGCCGGGCCCGCATGTTTTGTGGACTACTTCTTACGAGACCCTGGGTGCGGAGTCCTGATGGAGGCCCATGCCCCCTTCACAGCACTCGCCGCTTTCTCTACTCGGGATGCCGCCCGAGGGATCGCTTCGAGGGTGCGATTGAGCACGTAGAACGCGCCTCCCACAACTCCAACCGTGGTCCAAACCCAACCACCGTCCACCGTGCTGGCCCTCCACTCACGCAGATACCTCTTTCCAGCAACCCCGTCCGCGTGGAGCGGGGCAATCGTGAGCGTGGAGTGGAGGGCCAGCGAAGTGACTGGGTCCACAAACACGGTACCAACGCACCTACTTGATCGTCGTGGGTGAGAAGCCGTATCTCAATCGATCTTGGAACGTGTAGATCGAACAGGCGTCCCGGCCGGGTGATCTCCGGCTGTGCGCGTATGAAGGCAGGGCCTCTTGGTAGCTCGGGGGTGCGTCCTCATCCGAGCGGTTCCAGGAGGCCCTGTTGTCGTTGTTGTGCGCGCCCGGCCCACTGAGTTCAACTCGCCCGCCGTGTCGTGCGATTGCGCGCGCATGTGTACGGCAACGCGGTCGATCATCCGGACCGGGTGCGCCGGTATCCGTCGGATATGACGGACGCGGCGTGGGCGGCCGTGCGGCCGTTGCTGCCGGTGCCGGCCTGGCTTGAGGGGCGGGGCGGGCAGTCCGAGGGCTACTGTCACCGTCAGATGCTGGATGCGATCCGGTATCTGGTCGCGGGCTGGATCTCCTGGCGGGCGATGCCCGCGGACTTCCCCGATTGGGGCCGGGTCTATGCCTTCTTCCGCCGGTGGCGCGAGCACGGGCTGATCGCCGAGTTCCATGACCGGCTACGCGGTCGGGTGCGTGAGCGCGAGGGCCGTGAGGCCGAGCCCACCGCCGGAATCATCGACGCGCAGTCGGTGCCCGAGCGAAACCATGCCTGACCAGCAGAAATCAAGCGATCACGTTCGGTTGAGATACGGCTTCTCATGTCACAGGCTGTCGCCAGGAAATTCTTGGGGTGGAGGCGCCTCAGGAGCTCGGCCGCGCCCTTCCAAGGCTGGGTTCGGGCTGAGTGGGGAGCCGTCGGGGTGGTCATGGATCCAGGACAGGCCACCCAGGTCGAGGCAGTGGCGGGTGCGGGTGACGGCTACGTAGGCCAGGCGGGCTTCGGCGTCGTCGATGGGTTCAGGTGGCGTCGCGGGGTCGGTGTGCTCGTCGGTGGTGTTGTCGGGACGGGCGAAGTCGTCAGCGATGAGGGCGCGTGGCCATTCGCGTCCTTTGGCTCGCGGCCAGCACGGCTCTCGCAGCCAGCGGGCATGATCCGGCGGCGGGTTCACGACCACTACTCAGTAGTCGACAGATGAGGGGTGTCATGGCCGACAGGCATGTCGGTTCTGATCAGGCCTCGACCGCGCAGGTCGTGCCAGAGGTCTTTTGGTACTTGCCGACGGTGGAGCCCGGCGTTCCGCATGACCTGTTCACGGGTTCGCATGCCGAGGGTGACGTTGACGACGCCGGGGTGGGTGAAGGGGAAGGCGATCGCCGCAGCGGGCAGGGTCGTGCCGTGCCGTTCGCAGACCTCCGCGATGGCCCGGGCGCGGGCGACGAGTTCCGGTGGGGCGTCCTGGTAGTCGAACTTCATGGTCTCCGCGGGCCGTTCTTCGGAGAGCAGACCGGAGTTGAACACCCCGGCCGCAACGACGCTCTTGCCCAGTTCCAGTGCCGTGGGGAGGACGTCGTCCAGCGCCGACTGATCCAGCAGGGTGTAGCGTCCGGCCAGCATCACCACGTCGGCGGCGGTCTCCCGGAGGAACCGGGCGAGCATGGCGGACTGGTTCATGCCGGCGCCGATGGCCCCGACGGCTCCCTGGTCGCGGAGTTCCGCGAGGGCGGGCATGGCTTGCTCGACGGCCTGGCGCCAGTGGTCGTCGGGATCGTGGAGGTACACGATGTCCAGGCGGTCCAGTCCCGTGCGCTCCAGTGTGTCCTCGACGGAGCGGAGCACGCCGTCGCGGCTGAAGTCCCATCTTCTTCGCAGGTCGTCGCGTACGACGAAGCCCTCGTCGTCGACTCCGCGCGGCCGTTCGTTGGGGATGAGCAGTCGGCCCACCTTCGAGGAGACGAGGTACGTGTCGCGTGGACGGTCCCTCAGCGCCGCTCCCAGGCGGCGTTCGGACAGCCCGAGGCCGTAGTGCGGTGCGGTGTCGAAGTATCGGATGCCCGCGTCCCAGGCCGCCTCGATCGCCGCCGTCGCTTCGTGGGCGGGTGTGACCTGGTAGAGGTTGCCGATGGCCGAGGCTCCGAAGCCGAGTTCGGTGAGCTCGACCGGGGTGTTCGTGATCTTCCGGCGGCGCAAGATGCCTCCTCGGGGATGTGGCGAGTCCGGGCGGCGCCCGGTCAGCGTCTGACGTGGGCCGAGCCGCCGACCATGAGTGCCTCGACCTCGGGGAGTGAGGCCATGGAGACGTCGCCGGGTGTGGTCATGGTGAGCGCGCCGTGGGCCGTGCCGTAGGCGAGGGCACGTTCCAGGCCGGTGCCGGTCAGCAGGCCGTGGATCAGTCCGGCGGCGAAGGCGTCGCCAGAGCCGATGCGGTCGAGGACGTGCAGACCAGGCATCCGCGGGCCGGTGATAAAGCCGGTCCCGGGCGACCATGCGGCTGAGGACCAGTCGTTCAGCCCGGCCGAGGGTACGGCGCGCACGGTGGTCGCCAGCACGCCGGCCTGCGGCACCCGGCTCGCCACCTGGGTGAGCGCGTCGGGCACCCCATCCGTGTCGATGTGCGCCGTCCCGGGGCGGTCACCGGCCAGGGCCAGGGCGCCCACCACGACGTCGGCATGCCGGGCGAGCCGGAGGTCGACCTCGCGGGCCCGGTCGGCACCGCCCCGGCCGGCCCACAGGCTGGGGCGGTGGTTGGTGTCGTAGGAGACGGTGATGCCGTGCCGACGGGCCGCGGCCATGGCCTCGTCCGCCACGTCCACCGTGGTGTCCGACAGACCGGCGAAGATGCCTCCGGTGTGGAACCAGCGCGGGCCGATGGCGAAGACCGCGTCCCAGTCGACATCTCCCTTCCGCATCTGGGAGACAGCCGTGTTCGCGCGGTCGCTGACGCCGAGCGCACCTCGGACACCGAAGCCGCGCTCGACGAAGTTCAGCCCGTTGCGGGCCGTACGGCCGATGCCGTCGCCGGAAGTCCAGCGGATCAGCGAGGTGTCGACACCGCCCTGCAGGATCAGGTCCTCGGCCAAACGTCCCACCGCGTTGTCGGCGAGGGCTGTGACGATGGCGGTCCGTGCGCCGAAGCAACGGCGCAGGCCGCGTACGACGTTGTACTCGCCGCCGCCTTCCCAGACCTGGAAGGTGCGGGCGGTGCTGATACGACCCTCGCCCGGATCGAAGCGCAGCATTACTTCGCCGAGGGCGATCACTTCGGGTCCGGTCATCGGGTGCTCCTCTCCACGGCCTCGGCGGTCAGCCGCCGGATTTCCCCGTACGCGCGGCGCTCCAGGTGGCTGGTGGTCGCCATCCAGCTGCCGCCCACGGCCAGGACCGCCGGGTGGGACAGGTAGTCGGGCAGGAGGGCGGGGTCGATGCCGCCGGTCGGTACGAATCGGACCTGCGGGAACGGTGCCGCCAGCGCCTTGAGTATCGTGGTACCGCCGAGGGGTGCGGCCGGGAACAGCTTGACCGTGTCGAGGCCAGCCCGCAGCGCCCGCATCAGCTCGGTCGCGGTGGCGACGCCCGGCACGACGGGTACTGCCAGCTCCCGGCACCTCGCGATGACCGCCGCGTCGAATCCGGGAGACACGACGAAGCGGGCCCCTGCCGCCACGGCGCGCTCCGCCTGTTCGGCGGTGAGTACGGTTCCCGCGCCGACGGTCAGTCCGCCGTGCGCCGTCATCGCCTTGAGGGCCCGCTCGGCCTCCGGCGTGCGGAAGGTGACCTCGGCGCATCGCGCACCGCCCGCCGCGAGTGCCTCGGCAAGAGGAGGGGCCGAGGCCGCGGAGGGCACGGTCAGCACGGGCAGGATCCGGGTGCCGTACAGGACGGTGGCGAGGTCGGTGGTCATCTGCCGAGCCATCCGCCGTCGACCGGAAGGATCGTGCCGTGGACGTAGGCGGCGGCGTCCGAGGCCAGGAACACCGTGGCGCCCGCCAAATCGTCGGCGTCGCCCCAGCGACGGGCCGGGATACGGTCCAGGATCGCCTTGCTGCGCACCGAGTCGTCGCGCAGAGCCTGGGTGTTGTCGGTGGCGATGTAGCCCGGGGCGATCGCGTTGACGTTGACGCCGTGCGGGGCCCACTCGTTGGCCAGGGCCTTGGTCAGGCCGGAGATGCCGTGCTTGGCTGCCGTGTAGCCGGGGACGGTGATGCCGCCCTGGAAGCTGAGCAGCGACGCAGTGAAGATGATCTTCCCTTGGCCGCGGGCCACCATCGAGGCCCCCACCGCGCGGGTCAGTGCGAACTGCGCGCTCAGGTTGACCTGGAGCACCAGCTCCCAGTCCGCGTCACTGTGTTCGGCGGCGGGGGCGCGGCGTATGGTGCCCGCGTTGTTGACCAGGATGTCCACCGGCCGATCACGCCCGGCGAGATCGGCGCCGAGGGCCCGTACGGCCTCGGGGGCGGCGAAGTCGGTGCGGATGGCCTCGAAGGTACGGCCCACGGCGACGACGTCCTTCTCCACGGCGCTGCCGGACTCCTCCAGCGAGGCGCTCACCCCGATGACGTCCGCGCCGGCCTCGGCGAGGGCACGCGCCATGGCCCGGCCGATGCCGCGCCGGGCGCCGGTGACGACGGCAAGCTTCCCGGTGAGGTCGAACGAGTTCATACGGCAACTCCCTGAGCGTCGTCGGTGCAGTCCACGAGGATCTTCATCACGTTGCCGCCGGCCTCCAGGGCCTCAAAGGCCGAAGGGGCCTCGGCCAGCGGTACGACCTTGCTGATCAGCCGCTCGGCGGGAATCGTGCCGTCGGCGACCAGGGCGACGGCCTGCTCGAAGTCGGAGCGGTCGTACAACCGGGCCCCTATGAGGGTGAGTTCGCGCCAGAAGAAGCGGTGCAGGTTCACCTCGCGGTACTGGGGATGGATGGCGACCAGGCACAACCGGCCTCGCACACCTAGGACTTCCACCGCGGTGTCCATTCCGGCGGCCGCGCCGGAGACCTCGAAGGCGACGTCCGCGCCCGCGTCGCCGGTCCACTGCCGTACCCGTTCGGCGACGTTCGTCGCGGAGGGGTCCCAGGTGGTCAGCCCCAGCTCCTCTGCTAGCAGCCGCCGGTGGGCGCTCAGCTCCACGACACGGACCTCAGCGCCCGCGGCCCGCGCGACCAGCGCGATCAGGACGCCGACCGGCCCGCCGCCGACCACGACGACCTTCTCGCCGTCACGCACCCCGGCCCGGCCGACATCGTGCACGGCCACCGCTGTGGGCTCGACGAGCGCGGCCCGGTCCAGGGAGAGAGAATCGGGCAGGCGGATGAGGGTGGAGGCGGGGACTGTCCAGCGCTGCTGCATCGCGCCGGGCGAGTCGATGCCGATGAAGTCGAGGCGCTGGCAGACGTGTTGATGGCCGGCTCGGCAGGCTGGGCAGGTGTCGTCCCAGCGCAGCGGCATCACGGTCACCGCGTCTCCGGCCTGCCAGCCCTCGACGTCCGGACCGACGCGGACGATCCGGCCGGACATCTCGTGCCCGATGACGGCGGGCGCGGAAACCCGGGCGTCCATGTCGCCATGGAAGATGTGCAGGTCGGTTCCGCAGATGCCGACGTAGGCCGGGGCCACCTCGACTTCCCCGGGGCCGGGCGGTGAGCTCTCGGCGGACGCCGTGTCCAGGGTGCGAGCAGCGGTGTAGCGGACTGCGAGTGTCGTCATTTTGGTCCCCTTCAGGTCGCGTACGGGGTGGGCTCGAGCCCGTAGAAGGCGGTCGCGGTGTCGGCGAGCACTGCGGCGGTCTCATGCGCGGAGCAGTCGTGCAGGAGGTCCTCGATGGCGGCGGCCCAGCGGTTCCAGCCGCCCGCCAGGACACAGACCGGCCAGTCCGAGCCGAACATCAGGCGGTCGGGGCCGAAGGCCGACAGCAGGACGTCCCATACCGGGCGGATGTCGGCGGTGGTCCATGCCGCGTGGTGGGCCTCTGTGACCAGGCCGGACACCTTGCACGTCACCTGGGGGTGACGGGCCAGCGCCCGCAGCCTCTGTTCCCAGTCCGCCAGATCGCGGGCAGCGACAGGCGGTTTGCCCGCGTGATCCAGCACGAGCGGAAGGTCCGGCAGACGCTCGGCCAGGCGGATGACCTGAGGGAACTGATGCTTTCGGATCAGCACG
This sequence comes from Streptomyces sp. NPDC005483, assembly GCF_040606035.1. Classification (NCBI taxonomy): domain Bacteria; kingdom Bacillati; phylum Actinomycetota; class Actinomycetes; order Kitasatosporales; family Streptomycetaceae; genus Streptomyces; species Streptomyces sp. NPDC005483. Next base: position 71,510 of record NZ_JBEXEA010000032.1, on the reverse strand, counting down.
TCGTAACGGAGGCCGCGAGCGCGCACCGCCCGCAGGCCGCGTTCCACGGCGGGGTGCTGCAGCCATGCCGGGTCCGACTCGCCCTGGACGAGGTGACGCACAGCCCGCAGGAATGCGCCGCCGGGTGCGGCGCGCAGTTCGTCGAGTACGTCACCGATGGCTGAGGAGGTCAGATCCGCCCAGCCGGCGACACCGCCGATCAGCGGGTCGTCGGCAGCGAGGGCGAGCAGCTCGCGCGTCTCGGGGACAGACGGCACGCACTGCACCGCCACCGTGCTGCCCAGCCGTCGCCCGGCAATCGGTCTGGTGGCGCAGGCGCGCAGGTCGTCGGGGCCGAAGGAGCGACGGATGGACTCGTGGCCGGGCTCGTCCAGCCACGGCTGGGGACGCCGCGTCAAGTCCCACACGTGATGGTGGGCGTCCACCAGTCGCGGCACGTCAGACACGGGAGGCCCAGACCGGCCCGTCCGGGTACGTGTACTCCTTGAGGGACTCGGGATGCATCTGCGCGCTCAGCCCCGGCAGCGTCGGCGCCAGGTAGTGGCCGTCAGCGATGCGCACCGGGTCCACGAAGTGCTCGTGCAGATGGTCGACGTACTCGATGACGCGGTCCTCGGTCGTGCCGGAGACGGCGACGTAGTCGAACATCGACAGGTGCTGCACCATCTCGCACAGGCCCACGCCACCCGCGTGCGGGCACACCGGCACGCCGAACTTCGCGGCGAGCAGCAGGATCGCGATGTTCTCGTTGACTCCGCCGACCCGGGCGGAGTCGATCTGCACGATGTCCACCGCGCCGGCCTGCAGGAGCTGCTTGAAGACGACCCGGTTGGCGATGTGCTCCCCGGTGGCGACCTTGATCGGGCTGACGGCCTTGCGGACGGCGGCGTGGCCGAGGATGTCGTCGGGGGAGGTGGGCTCCTCGATCCAGTACGGGTCGTAGGGGGCCAGGGCGCGCATCCAGTCGATGGCGGGCTGGACGTCCCATCTCTGGTTGGCGTCGACGGCGATGCGGATGCCGTCGCCGACAGTTTCGCGGGCTGTGTGCATGCGCCGTACGTCGTCCTTAAGGTCCGCGCCGACCTTCAGCTTGATCTGGGTGAAGCCGTCCGCGACGGCCTCACGGGACAGCCGGGCCAGCTTCTCGTCGGAGTAGCCGAGCCAGCCCGGGGTGGTGGTGTAGGCGGGGTAGCCCTTGTCGAGCAGGTGGGAGCTGCGTTCCTGCCGGCCGGGCTCGGCGCGCTTGAGGATTTCCAGGGCCTCTTCGGGGGTGAGGGCATCGCTGAGCCAGCGGAAGTCGACCTGCGCGACCAGTTCCTCCGGCGACATCTCCCCGAGGAAGCGCCACACAGGTTTGCCCACGCGCTTGGCGGCCAGGTCCCAGGCGGCGTTGACGACGGCACCGGTCGCCATGTGGATGGCACCCTTCTCCGGGCCCAGCCAGCGCAGTTGGGGGTCGTGGACGAGGGAGCGGGAGAACGCTCCGAGGTCACCGCAGACCTCGTCGACGGACAAGCCGATCACGTGGGGGGCGAGGGCCGCGATGGCGGCGGCCTGGACGTCGTTGCCGCGGCCGGTGGTGAAGGCCAGAGCATGGCCGTCCAGGCCGTCACCGGCGTCGGTGCGCAGGACGACGTAGGCCGCCGAGTAGTCCGGCTCGGGGTTCATCGCGTCCGAGCCGTCCAGATGCTCGGACGTCGGGAAGCGCACGTCCAGAACGTCCAGGGCGGTGATGCGGGCGGAAGCGGGCATGACGGGGGGCATGGCGTGACTCCTGGGAGGACGAGGAGGGAGAGACAAGAGGCGGGCGAGCGGCGGCGGTACCGGTTCAGCTCGGGAGGATCGTGACGGCCGTGGTCATGGTCCGGGTGTGGTCCACGACGCGTGCGTCACCGCGCAGTACCACCTCCACGAACTGGCCCGGATCTCCTGCCGACTGAGCGACAGTCAGCACGACCCTGCCGGGCTCGACGCGGCGGCGCAGGTCCCGCCCGGTGAAGCTGGTCAGATCCGCGTGGACCTCGAACTGCACGGTGCGGGTCTCACCGGCGTCCAGTTCGACCCGGGTGAATCCGATCAGCTGGCGGACGGGCCTAGTGACGGAGGCGACCGGGTCGGTGAGGTACAGCTGGGGGACCGAAGTACCCGCCCGAGGGCCGGTGTTGGTGATGGAGGCCCGGACGGTCACCGTGCCGTCGACCGGGATGCTCTGCGCCTCGGCCCGTACGTCTCCGATGGTGAAGGCGGTGTAGGACAGGCCGTGTCCGAACGGGAACGCGGGGGTGGGGTCGATGTTGCTCACGCCGTCGCTCTTGAGGGCGAGCGGGGGCGCGAGGTAGGTGCCGGGCTGGCCGGCCGTATCGCCCGGGATCTGCACGGGCAGGCGGCCGGAGGGGTTGATCCGGCCGGAGAGGACGCCGGCGATCGCCGCCGATCCCTCCTCACCGGGGAAGAACACCTGGACGGTCGCGTCCGCCGTACGGGCGTGTCGGCCGATGGCGTACGGACGGCCCGAGACCGCGACGAGAACGGTCCGGTCGGCCGCGTCGAGGACGGCCTCCACGAGGTCCTCCTGCACTCCGGGCAGTGTCAGAGCGCCGACGTCGCAGCCTTCGCCGGAGGTCCCTTCCCCGAACATGCCGGAGCGGTCGCCGACAACCAGGATGGTCAGATCGGCGGCCGCGGCCGCCGCCGCGGCCGCCTCGATGCCGCTGCGGTCGTCCCCGGTGAAGGAGCAGCCGGTCTCGTGGTGCACCCCGGCATCGGGGAATTCCTGCCGTATGGCGTCGAGGACCGTCGGGGCCTCGACGCCCAGCGGGGTCTCGGGGTGGTGGGGCAGGACGTGGTTGGGGAAGGAGTAGCAGCCGAACAGGCACCGGGCCTCGTCGGCGGCAGGGCCGATCACGGCGATGGATCGCGGTGAGGCGAGCGGCAGGGCGCCTGAGGGATTGTCGAGGAGCACGACGGACTGTTCGGCCAGGTCGCGGGCGATACCGCGGTTGCGAGGCGAATCGAAGTCCGCCGGGGCGGTGTACTGCCCCGCCTTCCAGTCGGGGTCGAGCAGACCGAGTTCGGCCTTCTGCGTCAGTACCCGCAGCGCCGCGCGGTCCAGGAGGTCGCCGGGGACGCCGTCGTTCAGGAGCGCTTCCCCGTAGCCGGAGGTGTGTGGCAGTTCGATGTCGATACCGGCTCGGAGTGCGGCGCGGGCCGCGCCCGTGACGTCGTCCGCCACATGGTGCATGGAGGCGAGGAAGGCGACGGCCCAGTAGTCGGAGACCACCGTGCCCTCAAAGCCCCACGTGTCCCGCAGGAGGTGGGTGAGCAGGGCCTCGTCCGCGCCGCAGGGCACGCCGTCGATGTCGTTGTAGGCGTTCATCACCGACCGGACGCGGCCGGTGACCACGGCCTTCTCGAAGGGCATGAGGATCACGTCGGCGAGTTCGCGTCGGCCGAGGGCCGCCGGAGCGTGGTTGCGGGCGGCGCGGGAGGCGGAGTAGCCGGCGAAGTGCTTCAGCGTGGCGACGACACCGGCCGACTGCAGACCCTGCACGTAGGAAAGGCCCAGTTCCGACACCAGGTACGGGTCCTCGCCGAGCGTCTCCTCCACCCGGCCCCAGCGGTAGTCGCGCACGACGTCCACGACCGGGGACAGACCCTGGTGGACGCCGACGGCCACCATGTCCGAGCCGATGGCCGCCGCCATCCGGTGCACGAGGCCGGCATCGAAGGTGGCTGCCCAGGCGAGCGGGGTCGGGTAGACCGTGGCCTGCCAGGCGTTGAGTCCGGTCAGGCACTCCTCGTGGGCGATGGCCGGTATCCCGAAGCGGTTCGCCGCGACGACCCGCGCCTGCAGGTCCGCCAGCCGTTGACGGCCGGCCTCGGGGGCGAGCGGTGCCGTGCCGAATACCCGCGTCAGATGGCCGAGACCGTCGACGATCGCCTCCTCGAAGCTCTCGGCGCCACGGAAGGTGTCCTGCATGGGCGCGACGTCGCCGCCCCCTTCGTGGTCCGGCCACGTGCTGCCGAGTTGCGCGATCTTCTCGGCGTCGGTCATCACGTCCAGCAGGGCCCGCGCGCGGACGGACGCCGGCAGAGCGGGATCGTTCCACAGCCCGGTCGTCGGGCGCTCGTCGCTGATCGTCAAGGTCTTGTCCGTTTCTGTTTACGGGCGCGCGAGAGCCGCGCCGGTGATGAGGAAGTCGCAGAAGTACTGCCCGGGGATGGGGAGTCGGGCCCGGGCACCGGTCCGGCGGTCGCGGGGAGGCGGACCCGCCGTACGGCGTCATGGGGAGGTGTCGGTCGACGTCTGTCGGTGTCCGGGCCCGGCATCGGGCGGCGTCCTGCCCCGTCGGCCCCGGCAGGACGCCGGTGTCACTTGCCGCCGGCTCCCATGAGGCCGGCGACCAGGGCACGGCGGGCGAAGAGGTAGACGATGAGGATGGGGACCGCGGACATCAGCACCGCAGCCAGCAGAGCGGGTACGTTCGCTCCGTACTCGGAGACGAAGTTGTACAGGCCCAGCGTCACCAGCTTGTTCTCGTTCGACTGCGTCATGATCAGCGGGAACAGGAAGCCGTTCCACGCCTGCAGGGCCGTGAAGACCGCCGTGGTCGCGATGGCGGACTTCGACATCGGCACGACCAGCGTCAACAAGGTCCGCGCCGGGCTCGCGCCGTCCAGAGCCATCGCCTCGTACAACTCGGTGGAGATGTCCCGCATCCCGCCACTGAGGACCAGCACGCTCACGGGCAGGGCGAACGCCGCGGTGGGCAGGATGATCCCCCACAGGGTGTCGTAGAAGCCGAGGTTGTTGACGATGAGGAAGAGGGGGATGATCACGGCCTGCGAGGGAATCGCCAGGCCCAGGAGGAACAGGCGGAACACGCCCCTGGCCATCCAGCCCCGGCCGCGCACCACCGTGTAGCTGATGGGGATCGCGAGCGCCAGGACGATGGCGACCGTGCCCGCGGCGACGAAGACGGTGTTCCAGATGTAGTGCAGGAACCCGCTGTCGAGGACCGTGGTGAAGTTGTCCAGCGTCAGCGCCGAGGGGAGCCCCAGCGGGCCCTTGTCCGTGTACTTCGACTGCGGTTGCAGCGCGGTGTTCACCAGGGCGTACAGGGGTACGGCGATGATGAGCAGCCAGACGAACGCGGCGGCGCCGGCAGCGTAGTTCGGGCGCGTCCTCACAGCCCCTCCAGAGTGCTCGTCATCTTGTCGTAGCCGCTGAGCTTGGTCAGCAGGACCGAGGCGCCGGTGGCGAGCAGAAGCAGGAAGCTCGCGATGGCACTGGCGTAGCCGTAGTCGTAGGTACGGAACGCGGTCTGGTACATCGAGAAGGGCAGGATCGATGTGTCGGTGCCGGGGCCGCCGTTGGTCAGCAGCAGAACGATGTCGAAAGCCGTGAGCCCGCCGACGACCATGAAAATGGTGGAGGTGATCATCGTGTTGCGCAGCTGCGGCAGCGTGATGTGGACGAACTGCCGCACCCTTCCCGCGCCGTCGATCGCGGCCGCCTGGTAGAGCGTGTGGGGGATGGCGCGGGCAGCTCCCTGGTAGAGCAGGCTGTGGAAGGGGACGAACTGCCAGCTGGTGACCAGGACCAGGCAGGCGATCGCGCCCTTCTGGGTGCCGAACGGGTTCGAGCCGAAGAGCCACTCGACCTTCGACGGAAGGCCGAAGTTCGGGTCCAGCAGCTGGCGCCACATGATGGCGGTCGCGGCCGTGGACAGCAGCAGCGGCAGGAAGAAGACCGCCGACAGCACGGCCCGGTTGCGCTGGGGGCCGGCCGCCCAGACACCCAGCAGGATGCTGACCGGCGCCTGGACCACGACGTTGCCGACCAGTAGGACGCCCGTCACGACGGTGGACTGCCAGACCTGGTGGTCGTCGAAGAAGCGCGACCAGTTCGCCGTGCCCGTGAACTGCGGGGTGCTCAGGCCGTCCCAGTGGGTGAAGGAAAGGTAGAGCACCCCGATCATCGGCACGACAGCGAAGACGAGGAAGAACAGCAGCCCGGGCACCGCCCAGGCCACGCCCGGCCGCTCCAGGGTGGGAGGAGCGGCCCGGTCACGGACCCGGTGCGTGGGCACGGGCCGCGAAGTCGTTGGGGAGACCACGTGGACGCGCCTTCCTACTTCTTGATCGCCAGGACACCGCTGACGAACTGCTCCGGCGAGCTCTGCCCGTTGAACAGCTTCTGGATCTCGGTCAGCAGCGGGGTGCCGAGAGTGAGGCCGAGGGCCTGGTCCCAGGACTGGGTGAAGTTGGGGGCCTTCTGCACGAGGTCGTACTGGAACTTGGCGTACGCAGGGTCGGGTGCCTTGGCGAGCAGCTTCTCGGCATTGGTCGTGACCGGTACCTCGCCCTTCTCGATCAGGCCCTGGACGTAGGCGTCGCTGTAGGTGGTCTTGAGGAACTCCGCCGCGGTGTCCTGTGCTGCGCTGGTCGTCACCGAGATGTAGTTGGTGGGATTGCCGACGATGTTTCCGGCCTCTCCCTTACCGCCCTCCACGCTCGGGAAGGGCACGTACCCGAGGTCGTTCTTCGCGAAGTCGGGGGCCTCGCTCTGCTGGGTGGCGTACTCCCACGAGCCCATCAGGGTCATCGCCGCCTTGCCCTTGTTGAGCAGGGTGGCGGTGCCGCCGGGGCCGTAGTTGACCGAGCCGTAGTTCTTGCCGAAGGCGCCGCTGTCCACCAGCTCCTTGATCATTTGCGCGGTCTTGAGGACGGTCGGGTCGTTCCACTGCGACCAGTCACCGTCCTGGATCTTCCAGAACAGTCCCGGTCCCGCGAGGCGGTCGACGAGGTACTCGATCCACATCAGCTCCGTCCACGAGGAGCTGGCGTTGCCCGCGAGCGCGAAAGGCGTGATGCTCTTCTTCTTGAACACCTTCACCAGGTTCTGCAGGCCGGCGTAGGTCTTGGGCGGCTGGACGCCGGCGTCGGCGAACACCTTCTTGTTGTAGAAGAGGAACACCGGCTGCGTGCCGCGGCATGGGATGCCCACCAGCTTGTCCTCGACCTTTCCGGCCTCCAGCGCGGAGGGCAGGAAGTGCCCTTCCAGCATCCCGTCCAGCTTCACGAGTTTGCCCGCCTTGACGTAGTCGTCGAGGCTGCCCCCGCCCCAGTTGAAGAACATCCCGGGCATCTTCGATGAGCCCATCGCGGTGCGCAGCTTGTCCTTGTACCCGTCGGAGGCGATCACGGTCATGGTGACCTTGCCCTTGCCGCTGGAGTTGAAGGTGTCCACCGCCGCCTTCTGGACCGTGTTGGTCGGGTCCTGCAGCGTCCAGAAGTCCACGGTCCCCGTGGGGGAGGAAGCGGAGCTGCCGGACGAGCCGCAGCCGGCCACGGTGAGGCTCGCTGTGGTGGCAGCCGTCGCGGTGAGGAACCACCGTCGGGACACTCTGTTCATCGTTGAACACCTTTCGAGTCGGCAGGATCCCTGTCGCGGGTGCGCTTCGCCACCAGGCCGTCCCGGGCCTGTCCGCGCTGAGGGATGTGAGTCGATGGCCATGCCCGTCAGGTGCTGTCGCGCAAGGTTTGCGTACCGTTGCTCCTGCGGTTGAGCTGGCGTCGGCCACGCTAAGCGGCGGAATTCGGCCACGGCAATATCGGAGGGGAATCAGTTCCGAAAGACTTTCGCAGGCCGGGGCTTGCGGAATCGAGTCAAGAGAGCTCGTGTTTCCCGACTTCGGGCGGCGCAGTCGACATGCGCACGATCAATTCCGTCGTGAGTTCTCTGCGCGTCGTAGCGGGAAGCCTCCCGTCGGCCAGTTGCAGCAGGACGCGCGTGGCCTCCTGACCGAGTTCCCGGAACGGCTGTCGTACGGCGCTCAGCGGCGGCGAGGCCATCGCGGCCACCAGGGTGTCGTCGAACGACATGACGGACAGCTCGCGTGGCACGGCGATGCCGAGTTGTCGCGCGGCCTCCAGGGCGCCGAGCGCCTGGGCATCGCTCGCGGCGAAGACGGCCGTCGGCCGATCGTCCCGCTCCAGGACGCTGCGGGCGGCGCGCAGGGCCTCGCCGTAGTCGAAGTCCGTCGAGCGAACGAGCGCGGGGTCGTACGCGATCCCGGCCTCCGCCAGAGCAGCCCGGTAGCCGTGCAGACGTGCCGCCCCGGCCAGCGAGTGCGAACGGCCGGCCAGCATGCAGATCCGTCGATGCCCGAGCTCGATCAAGTGCTGCACGGCGGTCGTCGCACCGTGCCAGTTCGTCACCCCGACACTCGGTATGTCCGCGGACGGCGCGTTCAGGGGATCGACGAGCACCACCGGGAGCCGCTGGTCCACAATCCGGCGCTGGTCGTGCTCGGCCAGCGCGGAGATCACGATGACGACTCCCACGGCGCCCAGTGCGACGGACTCCTCCAGCCACTGGGCGATAGAGCGCCGGCCCGTCGTACCGACGGTCGTATGGACACCGATCTCGGCTGCGGACTCCACGATGCCGCGCACCACTTCCAGGGTGTACGGGCCGGCCAGGTCCCGGAACACGGCCAGGATCTGCCGCGGCCGGCGCGCGCCGCTCTCCCAGGCACGAACGTAGCCGCGCTCGGTCAGCAGCGCCTCGATACGTGCCCTCGTCACCTCGGACACGTCGCGCCGCCGGTGGACGACTTTCGAAACGGTCGCGAGCGAGACGCCGACCTCGCCTGCTATCGAGGTGAGAAGCCCATATTGGGCGTCCCGGCGCGATCTGCCTGGGCCCGTCACTTCGGCGCTGGCCTCCCTGTCGGCATCCGCTTAGCGTGCGCGAAGTGAAGGTACACGCCAGATCGATCACCCCCGTGACGGCAAAAGGACCGACAACCCATTTCACCTGCGGTGATTCGATGACATTCGACCTCCGAAAGTCTTTCGTGATGCGAGTGGAGAACTCTTGTAGGCTCCCCGCACGTTGTTCGAGCCGCTCGGACACATCACTTTCGGGAGGCCGGGAAATGCCGGTGCACAGCATCCACGACACCCAGCCCGCCGACCGCTGGGAGGACGCCTTCCTCTCCGGCAACGGCGAGTACGGGATCATGGTGTTCGGGCATCCTCACCGGGAACGGATCGTCCACAACCACCACCGTTACGTCCTCCCCAACGAGTCCCTCACGATGGGCCCGCCGACCGTCGCCGACCGCCTGGAACATGTCCGTGACCTGATCCTGGCGGGAGACCGGGAGCAGGCCCAGCGTGAGTTCTCCGACGGCAGGGCGATGGCCTGGACCCAGTCCTTTCACCCCGGGCACATGCTCCACCTGGACACTCAGGCGGAGGCGGGGCCGGTTGTCGAGTATCGCCGTGTCACGGACTTCGCCACCGGCGAGGTGCGGGTCACCTGGTCCGAGGGGGAGCAGGAACGGCAGCGGCGTGCCTTCGTCTCGCGCACCGACGCCGTGGCGGCCGTCGAGATCACCGGCCCGCGTCTCGACCTGGTCGTACGGCTCTCCGGCGAGCTCTCCGGCCGACCGTCCGAGGTCACCCTCTCGACGTCCGCCGAGGTCACCGGGGACGGTGAGGTGTGCCTCGCCGTCGTGGGGACGTATCCGCCGGGGCCCGGTGCGGCGGAGTTCGCCGGTGTGACCCGGGTCGCCGTCACCGGCGGTCGTGTCACGGCGGAGGGCGATGCGGCCCGCGTCGAGGGAGCGACGCGGGTGGTGCTGCTGACCCGGATGGACCGGTCGTCGTCCCCTGTGGACGTCAAGGCGCTGAGCGCGGCGCTGCTCGCGCTGCCCGCCGAGTACGACAAGTTGCTCGCCCGCCACTCCCCCGTCCACGGCGAGCTCTACGGCCGGGGCGAACTCGACCTGGGCGCGTCAGACAGCGACAGGCAGCTGCCCGTGCGCGAGCTGCTCGCCCTCGCCGACCCTGGAACGCTGCACCCCGCGTTGGTAGAAGCACTGTTCCACTCCGGCCGCTACCTCCTGCTCAGCTCCAGCGGGGTCCTCCCGCCCCGGCTTACCGGACTATGGCTAGGAGCCTGGGGTGCCGCCTGGTCAGGCGACTACACCACCGACGCCAACATCAACCTGCAGATGGCCGGGGCGGTCCTCACCGGCATGCCTGAGCTCATCGCGCCGTACGCGGCGTTGATCGGCGGGCAGATCGACGACTGGCGCACCAACGCCCGCACGATCTACGGCACCGGCGGCATCCTCGCGCCCAGCCGGACCGACGGGGAGCACGGACTGCTGTTCCATCTCGACGACGACTGGCCCTGGACGATGTGGCTGGCCGGTGCGGACTGGCTGCTGTTCCCGCTGTACGAGTACTGGCAGGCGACCGGCGACGACGGCTTCCTCGCCGACACCCTCGCCCCCTGGCTCGTCGAGGCAGCCGTCTTCTTCGAGGACTTCCTCACCCGCGAGGACGCGGATGGGCGCCTCGTCCTCGTCCCGTCCTACTCTCCCGAGGTCGGCCCGAAGGACGGGGCGGGCGTGGCCGGGGTCAACGCCACCATGGACGTCGCCGCGGCCCGGCACGCGCTCACCACCGCCGCGGACGTCTGCACGCATCTGGGCATCGAGCAGGCGGCGGCCGGCCGCTGGCGCGCGCTGGCCGAGCGGCTGCCCGCGTATCGCGTCGACGACCGCGGGGCGCTCGCTGAGTGGGCGTGGCCGGGACTGGAGACCGCCGACGACCACCGGCACGTCAGCCACCTCTACCCGGTGTGGCCCCTGCACGACATCACCCCGGACGACACCCCTGGCCTGGCCGCCGCCGCCCGTGAGGCGCTGCTGCGGCGTGGTGACGAGAACATGTCCGCGCACGGCAGCCTCCACCGGGCCTTGGTCGCCGCGCGCCTGAAGGACGGGGAGACAGCGAGAGCGAACCTCCTGAAGATCCTGGGACGGAACATGGTCTTCCGATCGCTGATGACTTCGCACAACCCCGACCTGGAGATCTACAACGCCGACGCCGCCCACTGCCTGCCGGCCGTCGTCGTGGAGATGCTGCTCGACTCCCGGCCCGGTGTCGTGGAACTCCTGCCCGCCCTGCCCCCGGAATGGCGATCCGGAAGTCTGCACGGCATCGCCACCCGTACCGGGGTGCGCGTCGACGAGCTGACGTGGGACATGGGGGAGGGCTTCGCCCGGGTGGTTCTCACCTCGCCGCTCGAGCGGGACGTCACCCTCATATGCCGTGGTGCCACGGATTCCCGCCGGACCGTGCGCCTGCCGCCCCACTCCCCCACTGCGGTGAGCGTCCCGCTCGCGTGACATGGCGAGGGGCGGTTCCCGTGTGCCCGTCCCGTCGGGCCGCTCACTTCGTGGTGACTCGGCAGCGCACCGATGTCGAGGTGCGCAGCACGAGCTCCGTGGCCAGCTCCATCCGCGACGACACGGGAGGCCGTCCCTCGGCCAGGTGCACGAGCACCCGGGTGGCCTCGCGGCCCAGTGCCTCGAACGGCTGACGGACGGCGCTCAGCGGCGGGCAGGCCATGGCCGCCACGTGCGTGTCGTCGAAGGACATCACCCCGAGGTCCTCAGGAACGCTGAGCCCGTGTCGGCGGGCGGCCTCCAGGACACCGAGCGCCTGCGCGTCGCTCGCCGCGAAGACCGCCGTGGGCGGATCGTCTGCGCGCAGAATCTGCCGACTGGCCAGCAGAGCCTCTTCGAAGTCGAAGTCGGTCGAGCGCACGATCGCCGGGTCGTAGGTGATCCCTGCCTCCTCGAGCGCAGCCCGGTAGCCATGCAGGCGGGCCGCCCCGGCCAGCGAGTGCGAACGGCCCGCGACCATGCCGATCCGGGTGTGCCCGAGCCCCAGCAAATGCTGTACCGCGTCCCTGGCACCGCTCCAGTTGGTCACCCCTATGCTCGGGATGTCGTGGCTGGGCGCGCTGAGCGGATCCACCAGCACGACCGGCAGCCGCTGCTCGATGATGCGGCGCTGGTCTTCCTCGGCCAGCATCGAGATCACGATGATCAGCCCTGCCGCGTCGAGCGCTACGCACTCCTCAAGCCATTGAGAGATGGAGCGGTGGCTGGTCGTACCGGTCACCACGTCCACACCCCGCTCGTCCGCCGCGTCGACGATCCCGCGGACGACCTCCAGCGTGTATGGGCCGGACAGATCCCGGAACACCGCGATGATCTGACGCGCACGCGCGGGATCCCGCTCGCCCGGCCGGATGTACCCGTGCCGCGCCAGCAGTTCCTCGACCCGGGCGCGCGTCGCGGCACCGACGTCAGGACGCCGGTGCACCACCTTGGACACGGTGCTGATCGACACCCCCGCCTCACCGGCGATGGTGGTCAGCACACCGTAGTGCGCTTCCCCGCGCGTCCTGCCCCGACCCGTCATTCGTGCGCCTCGCATTGAGCAGTGAAAACTCCGCCGCAAGCTAACGGGACGAAACGAAATGGGGCAAGACCCGGCGCCGTGTCGGCGGCGCTCACTATGGCGCCTCCGCGGTGCACAGGACTTCCGCCCCTCCGCGCGCGTCGGGGCGAGGCGGCCGGTGGAGCACCAGTCGTGGTCGACAAGCGTGGCCTGTCACCGCGCCCGGTGACACGCCCGCCCGGGGCCGAGGCACTGCTCGCGTGAGAGAGCTGCCCGAATGCCGGTGGCCGGACTGCCTCCCCCGCTACGACGGACTGCGCGCTCGTCGCGCGCCGATCGCCGGCCTCCGCGCCCCGGCCTGGACGGGACACCGTACGGCGAAGCCCGGTGGGTGCGCCGCACATCGCGGCCGCACCCACCGGGGGGGGTGGACTATGCCCGGCTCCACCTCTGGGTGGCGTTGCCGAGGGCCGTCCACAGTTGCACCTTCGAGCCGTTGGCCGTCGCCGAGTTGGTGACGTCGATGGCGTAGCCGTTGGAACGGCTGATGACCGATCCGTCCAGGCGGAACCACCATTTCTGGCTGGACTTGCCGTTGCAGGACCAGAGGATGAGCTTGGTGCCCGGGGTCGTGCCGTCGCCGTCCGCGGCGAGGCACTTGCCGGCGACGCGGAGTTCGCCTGCGGTGGTCTGCGTGATCTGCTGGTTCTGGTTGCCGCTGCAGTCCCAGATCTGGACCTGCACGCCCGTCTGGCCGTTCGGCACATCGAGGCACCGGCCGGAGTTGGCGCCCTTCAAGGTGAAGGGCGCGTCCGTCGGCAGGGGGTCCTGGACGAGCTGCCACTCCTGGGAGTCGTCTGCCGCCGGGTTCGCGGACGCGTCGATCGTCGAAGCGAGAGTGACGGTGCCGTTCTGGGTCGCGCCCGTCATGAACAGACTCGAGTTACGGACCGATCGGACCTTGTAGTAACCGTCGGTCGAGGGAACGAGGGTCCACTGCTTGTCGGTAGCCCCGTCGTCGACCCACTGGGCGAGACGCTGCCCGGCCGTCGCATTTCCGGTCCAGATGGCCGCCGAGCGGCCGCCCGCCTTGTTGAGCAGCGTCGTGTTGCCGCCCTTGTCCGTCAGATGCCAGCGCTGTGTGTCGTCCGTGGCGTTGCGGTCTCGCAGGACGAGGTCGGGGACGTCGCCCGTGAGGTTGGCGTCCTGTGTCTTCCCTGCTTCCGGGCTGAGAGCCTGCCCGGTCGCGCGGTTGACGAGCGTGCTGTAGGAGCCCTGGGACCGCCCGAGGTCGACCTCGCCGTACCGGATGGGGCCGTAGCCCGTACCGAAGTCGGCCTGGAGGATGACGACGCGCCCCGTGCCCTCGACGTACTGGAGATTGCGGCTGTAACCGGCGGCGACGGGTGTCTGGTACTCCTTCCAGGTACCGTCGCTCTTGCCGGACTCGTTCACCCAGACGTTGGCGCTGCCGTTCGCGTTGTAGAGGATCCGGCCATCCGGCATCGTGACGAGCACCGGGCTGCCGCCCGTCGACAGCGCACGTCCCCCGGAGGGCACGGGCAGGCTGGTGACCGGGAGGTCCGTCACACTGTTCGGGTAGAACTTCAGGGGGTCGTCCGCGAGCCGGTATCTCACGTTCGCGCCGCCACCCCAGTACTCGTAGGTGAGCAGCCATTTGCCATCGGTGGTCTGGGCGATCGTGGTCATGCCGGGGCGGCCGTTGCCGATCAGCGTCTTTCCACCCAGGTTCTCGGTCGTGCCCGGGACATCGACGATCGGCTGGCTGCTCCAGGACGTACTGCTGGTGCCGTTCCAGGTCTTGTGCACGAGGATCTGGTTGTAGGAATCCGTGGCTGTGTCATCGTCCGGGTCACGAGTCGGTACACCGGTGTCGGCGTTGAATCCGAGGTAGTCGTGCTCGTCGGAGTAGTAGGCGACGAGCTGGCCGTTCCGGGCGATCAGGTAGGGCTCCCAGACCGGGTCGGACTGCTTGTTGGTGTTGGCGTTCGAGACACGACTTCCCGACCATCCACCGGCGGCGATGATGTTCTGGAAGCTCCAGGTGGCGCCGTCGTCGGTGCTGGAGTACAACGCGATCGCCACATCCTTGCGGTCGCCGTCACCGTCCGGTGTCCAGTTGGGGTCGGCGGCCTTGTGCTCCTTGTAGTAGTAGTCGTCCCCTGAGACGACGCTCGCCAGAAGCAAAGTGCCAGCCGTCAAGGATCCGACGTCCTGCGGGAGCACGTAGAGATACGGGTTCGTCCAGTTGCTCGTGTACTTCGCGTACTGGGAGTCGCTGGACATGTAGGCGGGGGCTTGGAGATCGGTCAGCTTCTGCCATGTGGTGCCGTCGTCGTCACTCTTGTAGACGGGCAGTTTCTGTCCCACCGGGTCGCCCTTGCTGTTCTCGAACGACGCCACGATGCGGCCGCTCGGGAGCTGGGCCGACTTCGGGTAGAGAACGCAGGGCTTCTTGTTGCACGCGGCGCTGTCCTGCGACACGTACAGGTTCGTCTGGCTCGGCTGATACGCCGACGCACTGCCTGAAGAGGCGATGGCCAATGCCACGCCGACCCCGACGGCTGTCGCTGTCGCAAAAGCCTTCCGCATGAATGTCTGAATCATTACGATTCCTCTTACTTTAAGCGGTCATTGAAGCCGGAAGATCGGCTGGACGACCGGGTGGGAGACCCTTCGTGACTCGCTCGCTGCGTGTTCGCGTGACAGAGCGGGGGTGAATTCAGGTAGCCGACGGCGGCTGTCGTCACGGATGATCCGACCGTGATTCAACCCGAGGCGGTCCCTGCCACCGGGCACAGCAAACCGTTTTGCGGGGCGTCATCGAAATACTCTGCATTGAGGGCCGGAATGCCGTGCACCTGTGGGGTGATCAGCAGTGGAATGTCCGCACCCGCTCTCGCCGTGATGGCGGTGAAACGGTTTCTCCTAGGTGCACATGCTGTTTCCTCGCGTTGGGTTCGTGCCGCAGGGCTGTGGCCGCCCGTGCACCATCTGATGAACGCTCGCTGGGCAATGCGCGGGTGAACCACCTGAGACTGGGTGAGATCAGGCCGCGGCAATTCCTCAGGGATACGCCTTGCGGTCGATGAGACGTGACCGGCTGGAGCAAGTATTAAGGGACGCGGCGGCTCCGTGTCACCAGTGTGTTTCCGAAAGTGTTTCGTACATTCGCCGTTCACGGGTGTTGACAGCCCGGAGCGAAAAGCACCTTCGTCGGATTGCAGGGTGACGAACCGCAGCAGCGCACTCCCGTCGGCAGGACCCGTCGTGGTCAGCATGCTGATATCGGCCGGGCCGGGGCGCGGCGCTCTGGCTGCATGTCGCGTCTCCGGGCGCGGCCTGTGCGAGATCTCATCTTCGTCCGCAGGAGCGCGACTCCGACGGCGGCCGGCCAAGACCGTTCCGGGCCGGCCGTGGGAGAGCAGGAAAGGCTGTGCCCCCTTCGGGGCTGACACGGGCATGAGACGCCTTCGCCGGCGAAGGCGTCTCATGCGGGTCCGTAGGGCATCGGATCCCACTGGACAGCGAGGGAGACATCAGTGCTTCTTTGCGAAGCGGGGGCGCTTTGAGAGTCGGCCGCTCCACCCTGTTAGGCGTCGGGAGTCGGCAAGGGACGGACGGTCAGGATCTGGTGGGCGTGTCCGACGGGGCCAGTGAGGTCATGCAGGACGGTACTGGTGACGCCCTGGCCGGTGGGGCCGAAGGTGACGGTGGTGTCGAGTCCGGTCCAGTGACCTTGGGGCTGACGGTGGAGGTGGATGGTGAGGTCGACGTTGGGGAACATCCAGGCGGTGGGTGGCTGGCGTACGGCGATGCCGTTGGCGGTGTCGACGAGCGCGATGTAGGACGACAGCGAGCCGACGGTCTGCCCGGCGACGAGGTCGAGGTCGGTGGAGATCCAGGCCGTCGTGCGGCCTGGCTGAGGGGGCGCGAGCGGGCGCATGTCCAGGGAGGCGATGTATCCGCCGGGCCATACGGACGTCAGCGGCCAGGCGTCGAGCGTCTCGGGAGGGGCGAGCGGGACGGCGGGGCTGCCTGCCACAGTGGCGGTGTCGGAGGGATTGAGCAGCCAGGCCCGAGCGCGCACGACAACACGGCCGGCGATGACAGCGACGGCTTCGAGCAGTTCGATGGTGCGGCCGGGTCGGATGGTCTCTACCCGGATCTCGCACTCCTCGAGAGCGAGGCGGCCGAGGATGTCGAAGCTGATCCGGTACAGATCCGGACGGGGGTCCGGCCGTTCGGCCACGTGACGGTCGATGGCGTGGACGATGAGACCGGCGAGCGGGCTGAAGTGCTGTTCGTCGGGGTCCCATGCGCCGCCGGCGTGCGAGGTGGGCTTGTAGCGGTGTTCGTCGATGGCCTCGAAGTAGCTGCCGGTGTTCAACTGACGCTTGCCTTCCTGGCTGGCGGGATCGGTGTGACAGTCGGCGTTGACACGCGCGGCGGAGTGTCCTGCGCGCCGATCGGGGTGCCTCAAAGGGCGAAGACAGTACCCAGGGCCGCCTGCACGGCGGTTCCGGCGAGGACGCTCACGGGGCGTTGCTGCGCCACAAAGCACATCGCCTGAATGTGGTCCATCGAGAAATTTTCAGGTCCTCTGCACCAGGACACGCGGCTGTCCAACGTCGAGCCGACCCAGCGGCTGGGCGCCTTCCCCGTCCCCGAGCCCTCACCGGGCAGAGCGCCTGGACGTGGCCTGTGCCCTCACCGGTCACCGGGCGGTCACCGATCCCAGATCGCTGGGGCGCGAGCAGGGGGCAAAGGCCTCACCGGACGGACGCCCGCGCACACCCATGGTGATCGCCTGCACCCTCGCGGTGGGGCCCTGCGCCTTTCATGCCCGAGCCGAACGACCCTGGATCGGGTGGTCTGACGGGGTGTCACCGTGGTCGGGGCCGGGACGCCGGGCTGAGGCCCCATGTGTTCGGGAGCGGACGCGGCGACGCCATAGGAGCGTGACCCCGAGGGCGGTCAGGACGACCAAGGCCAGGGTGGGGCCGCCCAGAGTCAGGACGGGTTGAAGGGACGCCGCGGCGGCGTATCCGACACCGGCTTCGGCGGTGGCCCACAGACAGGCGGCGATGATGCTGTAGGGGGCGATGCGCCAGTAGGGCAGACGGGTGGCGCCTGCGAAGTGAGGAGCGAGCGTGCGCACCACGGGAAGAAAACGGGCGAGGAAGACGGCTCGGCCGCCGTGGCGCGTCATCAGCGCCTCGGCTCGCCGCCAGGCGGCGTCCGGGATACGGCGGCCCACGCGACCCGCCCGCAGTTGGGCTCCGAGGAGCCGACCGGTGCGGTGAGCGAGGAAATCGCCCGTCACTACGGCTGCAACGGCCACGACAATCACGACGAGAAGGCTGACATGGCCGGTGCGGGCCAGCGCGCCGGCGGTCAGCAGCAGAGTGAGCGTGGGGACGAAGGCGCCGACCAGCAGAACGGACTCGGCCAGGACGGCTACCGCCACCATCGTGTAGGCCGAGGTGGGGGAAAGGTGGCCAAGGATGTCCGACAGTGCGTTCACCGCCGTGCTGCCTGTATGGACCGCTGTTGCTGCGTGGGCACGAGGGGGCCCTGCAGGTGCCAGGCGTAGGCGGGGGGCACGTTGGCCCAGACCGTCCAGCGGCCGACGGCATACCTGCGCTGGTAGCCGGTCATCACCTCGTCCACCGCCGCGTGCCGGCGTGCCTCCGTCCTCGAGGCGGTCAGCGCACGTGCCCTGCGCGTTCCCAGGTAGGCGAAATAGGTCAGGATGCCGCCGGGATGCAGCAGTTCCATGTAGCGCGACATGATCTGCTCCACCTGCGCGGGGGTGAAGTTCGTCAGCGGCAGACCGGAGACGATCACGTCGTAGCGCTCGTCGGTTGCGAGGTTCTCCAGAAGTGTCTGATGCACTGTCACCTGCGCGGGCCGGTCCGCCAGAGCCGGATGGGCGGCCACCAGGCTCCGCAGCCGGGTGGCGAAACGCGGGTTGGCCTCCACGATGTCCAGCCGGCTCCCCCGTGAGAGCTGCGGTATCAGTACACGCGTGATGGCCCCGGTCCCCGCGCCGACCTCCAGCACCGAGAGCGGGCGAGGGCCCTGGGCCCGTACGGGGTCTGTCAGGGCGCGGGCGAGAGCCTTGCCGCTGGGAGCTACCGCGCCGGTGGTCCGCAGGTCGCGGGCCGCTTCGGCCAGGAACATCCAGCCCTCGCCATGACGGGATGCCGGGACACGGTCGTCTGAGGTGATCCGGTCGTTCATGGTTTCGACGCTAGAAACCAGCTCCAGGCATCGGATCCGTCATTGTGCGACGCCCTCCCCCTACGAAAGTCGGGGGTGAACATCGCAGATCGTCCAGGGGAGGGCTCGTCCTGAACTACCTAGGATGACCAGGGTGAGCAGGAAAGAAGGTCGCAGGTGGGCTGCCTACGGGCGGGTGAGCCTGGTGTCCCTGTGCGTAGTGGCGGCACCGCTGAACGCGATGTCGCTCGGCGGCGGCGCTCCTCTCGTCGCAGTGACCCTCGCGGCTCTTCTGAGCGGCGTGTGCCTGCTCGTGCCCCGGCTCCGGTGGCCCGTGGCGCCTCTCGTGATCACCGTCGCCACCGCGTGGTGGGGGTGGCCGCTGCTTCCGCTGATGGTGCTCGCCCTGTTCGCGCTGGCCGTGGACCGCCGGGCACGGGCGGCGGTGGGATGTGCCGTGGCAGCGCTGGGGGGCAACCTCTTCAGCTACCGGAGCACATCTCTGTGGACGGCACAGAGCTACGCTTCCACGCTGCTCCTGCCGATACTGGCCGTCGTCGTCGGTCTGTGGCTGGGCAACCGGCGGCGTCTGCTGGAGGCCCTGGCCGCCGACGTCGAACACCTGCGGGTCGAGGCGGATCTCCGTGAGGAGGCGGCGCAGGCGGCGGAGCGGTCACGGATCGCCGCGGAGATGCACGATGTGCTCGCCCACCGACTGAGTCTGATCGCCCTGCACACCGGTGTCCTGGTCACCAGGAGCGACACACTGCCCGCCCCGGTCGCCGAACGGCTCGGGCTGCTGCGCGGCACATCGGTCGAAGCCCTGGCCGACCTTCGCGACGTCCTGGGCGCCCTGCACGACACCGCAGGCACGCAGTCCGGTGCCGGGCTCGCGCCCGTCCTCCGGGAGGTGCGGGAACTGACCGACGAGGCCCGCGCCGCGGGTCAACATGTCGACCTGGTCATCGAAGGCGTTCCCGGGCAGGCTCCCACCACTCACCGTCTGGCCGCCTACCGTCTCGTTCAGGAAGCGCTGACCAACGCCCGCAAGCACGCCGCCGGAGCCCCGGTCACCGTATGCGTCGACTACCGGCCCCCGGCCACTCTCGTCGAGGTCACCAACGCTCCCGGCACCCCCCGCACGGACACCGTCAGCTCCGGGTACGGCCTCGTCGGGCTGCGCGCACGTGTCACCGCCCTCGGCGGCCGCCTGTCCGCAGGGCCCGCAGGCGGCGGAGCCTGGCGCCTGACCGCCCGTATCCCCCACCCCACCGGCACCGGACAGAACGGCACCCCCACATGATCCGAGCCATGATCGTCGACGATGACGCCCTGGTCCGCCTCGGCCTGACCGACCTCCTCACCACGGACAAGGACATCGACGTGGTCGCCCAGGCCTCCGACGGCCTCCAGGCCATCGAACAGGCCACGGCCCACCGTGTCGACGTCGCTCTCGTCGACGTGCGCATGCCGGGCATGAACGGCATCACCGCCACGGCAAGGCTCCGAGCGCTTCCCCACCCCCCGAGGGTGATCACTTTGACCACCTTCGACCTCGACGAATACGTCTACAACTCCCTTGCCGCCGGCGCCGACGGATTCCTGCTCAAGGACACCGAACCCGCCGAGATACTGCGCGCCGTCCACCTCGTCGCCGACGGATCCGCCATGCTGCACCCCACCGCGGCCCGCCGCCTCATCGACCGCTACCACGCCGACAACCAGCCTCAGACAACCGCCGCCCAGTCCCTGCTCGGCCGCCTCACCCCCCGCGAGCGCGACGTACTCGCCCTCCTCGCCCAAGGCGACACCAACGCCGACATCGCCGCCCGTCTCGCCATGCGCGAAAGCACCGTCAAGGCCCACGTCAGCCGCATACTGACCGCACTGGAGGTCACGAACCGCGTCCAGGCCGCCCTTGTGGCCCGCGACGCCCAACTCGGCGGCTGACGGCCGGCTTGCCGTTTCCGGCGCTCCTGCGACGGTGCAGCAGTGAAAAAGCGGGGGGATTCCCCCTCCTTTCGGTGTCTGGATTACCCAGCAGCCAGACCGGTCCGAAGGCGGCAAACGCGCCTCGCGGAACGGGAATCTGTGGGTCAAAAATCCACTTCCCCTGAGATTACCGATAAGTTTCTGAATTTCGTCCGCAAGCATTAAAGGGCAGCCTGGCGCCCGTAGGTAATCGCTCAACGGGCCCGCAGGACGAAGGCAGCTAGTACTGCGGTACTAGTCGTCGGCGAAGGTTCGTCCCGGGGTGCCGGGGCCGGGCGGGAATCCGCTTCTAGTTTGAGACACGGGGCTTCCAGGCCCCTTCTCGTACCAATGTCTTCCCTGCTGGGAGTAACACCGTGGCTACGTTCCTCTACCGGCTCGGCCGGTTCTCGTTCCGGAGACGACGGCTCGTTCTGATGCTGTGGATCGTCGTCCTCGCCGCCATCGGCATAGGGTCCGTCAGCGTCGACAGCAAATCGTCGGACGCGTTCACTCTCCCCGGTACCCAGTCGCAGAGGGCGATCGACCTGCTGCAGAAGGAGTTCCCGCAGGCCTCCGCCGGCGGGGCCGCCGCGCGCGTGGTGTTCGAAGCTCCCAGCGGGGAGAAGCTGACCTCGGCCGCGAACAAGTCGCAGATCGAGGCGCTGGTCGCCGAACTGCGGACGGCTCCCCAGGTCTCGAGCGTCTCCGATCCGTTCCAGAGCCGCCAGGTCAGCAAGGACAGCACGATCGCCTTCGCCGGTGTGACCTACAAGGTCGCCCAGGCCGACGTCAGCGACGCGGCGCACGAGGCGCTGAACAAGATCGCGGAAGAGGGTGAGAAGAGCGGGCTCGACGTCAGCCTGGGCGGAAACGCCGTCAAGGCCAAGGAGGCCAGCAAGGCAGCCGAACTGATCGGCCTCGCGGTCGCCGCAGTCGCGCTGGTCATCACCTTCGGCTCGCTGCTGGCAGCCGGACTGCCGCTGCTGACCGCGGTTCTCGGCGTCGTCGCCGCCGTCTTCTGCATCACCATCGCCTCCTCGATCTGGGATGTCGCCTCCACCGCCTCAACGCTGGCGCTGATGCTGGGCCTGGCGGTGGCCATCGACTACGCCCTGTTCGTCGTCTCCCGCTATCGCAACGAAATCCGTGACGGCCACGATCCCGAAGAGGCTGCCGGGCGCGCCTTGGGAACCGCCGGCTCAGCCGTCGTCTTCGCCGGCCTGACCGTCGTCATCGCGCTCGCCGGACTGAGCGTCATCGGTATCCAGATGCTCACCTCCATGGGTCTGGCATCCGCCTTCGCGGTGGTGATGGCCGTCGTCATCGCCCTGACCCTGCTGCCCGCGCTGCTCGGATTCGCCGGCATGCGGATCACGAAGGGCAAACTGCTGACCCGCCGCATGAAGAGCCTGGAACGCGGCGAGGGCGAGGCCTGGGGCGTGCGCTGGGCGAAGCTCGTCACCGGTCACCCCGTCAAGGCGCTCCTGGTCTCCGTGATCGGGCTCGGGCTCCTCGCCATCCCCGCCATGTCACTGCGCCTGGCTCTGCCCGACGACAGCATGAAGGCGCCCGACAGCACACAGCGCCTCGCCTACGACACCATCAGCAAGGGCTTCGGGCCGGGCGTCAACGGCCCGCTCACCGTGGTCGTCGACGCCCGTGGCAGCGACGACCCCAGGACCGCCGCCGCCGACGCGGCCACCGCACTGGGCAAGCTCGACGACATCGCCTCCGTCCGCCCCGCCGCCTTCAACCAGGCCGGTGACGTCGCCATCATCGGCGTCATCCCGCAAAGCTCGCCCAGCAGCCAGGCCACCAAGGATCTGGTCTCCGCCATCCGGGACCAGAACAGCGCCCTGCACAAGGAGACCGGCGCCGAGCTGATGGTGACCGGCACGACCGCCGTCAACATCGACGTCAGCACCAAACTCGGTCAGGCGATGGTGCCCTACCTCGCCATCGTGGTCGGTCTCGCCCTCGTTCTGCTGCTGTTGGTCTTCCGCTCGATCGTGATCCCGCTCAAGGCGGCACTGGGCTTTCTGCTCAGCGTGGCCGCCACGCTCGGCGTGCTCGTCGCGGTCTTCCAGTGGGGCTGGCTCGCCGATGTCTTCGGCGTCAGCCAGACCGGGCCCATCGTGAGCGTCCTGCCCATCCTCCTCATCGGGGTGGTCTTCGGGCTCGCCATGGACTACGAGGTCTTCCTCGTCACCCGGATGCGAGAGGAGTACGTGCACGGCGCCGAACCCACCCAGGCGGTCATCGAGGGTTTCCGGCACAGCGCCCGGGTCGTCACCGCCGCAGCCGTCATCATGATCTCGGTCTTCTCCGGGTTCCTCCTCGACGACACCGCGCTCATCAAGTCGATCGGCCTCGGTCTCGCCTCCGCCGTCCTCTTCGACGCCTTCGTCGTCCGTATGACCATCATCCCCGCGGTCATGGCCCTCATCGGCCGCCGCGCCTGGTCGCTGCCCAAGTGGCTGGACCGCGTCATGCCCGACGTCGACGTCGAGGGTGAGAAGCTGCGCCACAAGCTGGAGGCGGAAAAGGCCGCGAGCACGCCGGAGGACCGCTCCGTGCAGACCGCCCGCGCAGAAGCCTTCGCCGCCGCCGCGAGCGGGCCGGTCGTCCGGTCGTCCGGCCGATCCACCGGGGAATCCCACGGCGGGGGCGCTGTCGTGGTCAGCGAACCGGCCGAGGCGGACACGCCGGCGGCACCGTCCACGCCGGAGCCCAAGGTCCGCGGACTGCGTGGCCGGATTCAGCAGCGCGGCTCAAGTACATCCGCCGCGAACGACGGGGACCCCGCATCCGAGGGATCTTCCGCCGGCGAACAACGCAATCCCCGTCGCACGGGGTTGCGCAAGAGGCTGTATCGCAAGAATTGACAGCGCGGACCCCGGTCCCGCTCCCGGCCCCGCCCGCCGGCCTCCACTCCCCCCGGGGCCCGGCGGGCGGTCCCCCACCGCACCGTGAAGGGCTTCCTCCCGTGACCGCATCGCACGCAGCCGCACCCACGCCTCACTCCGCCGAGGCTGCGGCACGGTTGCCGGAGCCCCTGACCAGCGACCCCGACCAGCGTGTCATCGTCTCGCTCATCACCCGGCTGGCCGGATGGCGCGCAGCCGACCGGGCCCATCCCGCGTTCCGGCGCTGGGGTGTTCCGGCCGCCTGCGCCGCGATGGGCGTCCCTTCCCTGCTCAACCCGGCCAACCATGCAAACGTGGTGGTGCAGATCGCGCTGATCGCCGGATTCACCGTGCCCTTGCTGTGGCGGGAGCGACGGCCCCTGCCGGTGTTCTGGATCACGACCGGGGTCTCCGTGCTCGCGCTCTTCCTGGGCGTCTTGAACGGCGCCGACTCCGCGCGTGTGGCAGCCCTGTTCAACGTGGGGCGCTGGTGCACGCCCCGTCAGTCGGTCATCGCCACCGGCGTGACGGTGGCGCAGCTCTCCGCGTGGGCCGCCGTCTTCTACACCGGCGGCCAGTTGCACTATGTGACCCGTCCGGAGGTGGTGACGTTCCTCGCCATGGTCACACTGGCGGCGTTCGCGGGGCTCGGCCTGGCGGGGAGGCTGGCCAACGCCTACATCGCCGCCCTGGAGACGGAACGGGACCAGCGGGCCCTCCTGGCGGCGGCGCAGGAACGGGCCCGGGTCTCCCGGGAGATGCACGACATCCTCGGTCACACCCTCGCCGTCATCGTGGGTCTCGCAGACGGCGCCGCCGCCCTGGCCGCGACCCGGCCGGAGCGCGGCGCCGAAACGCTCCGCATCATCGGTGACAGCGGTCGTGACGCTCTCGGGGAGCTGCGGCGTCTTCTCGCGGTCATCGGCGACGACGGCGTCGCTCGCAGCGACGCGCCGCTCGCCCCCCAGCCGGGTATCGCAGACCTCGAGGCCCTGCTGGACAGGTTCCGGGCCGCCGGCCCCTCCGCCGTCCTGCGCACCGAGGGTGACCTGAGCGGTCTGTCACGAGGGCTGCAGCTAGCCGTGTACCGCATCGTCCAGGAGGCCCTCACCAATACGCTCAAACACGCTGCCCTCGCGACGACCGTCTCCGTCACCCTTACCGCTGACGCGGAAGCCGTCCGCGTCGCCGTCGAGGACACCGGGCCCCCGCGGGCCAGGGGCTCCGACCGGCGGGGCAGCGGCAAGGGCCTTGTCGGCATGCGCGAACGCGCCGCCCTCTACCAGGGCGACGTCACCTCTGGCCCGAACCCCCGGGGCGGCTGGAGCGTCCGCGCCCGGCTCGTCCCCACCACCCCCGGCATCCCCGTCACCCCTTCGGAGAGTCACCCGGCATGACCACCGTTCTCATCGTCGACGACCAGACACTGCAACGCCTGGGCTTTCGCATGCTCCTGGAGGCCCAGTCCGACATGACCGTCGTGGGCGAGGCCACCAACGGCAGCGACGCCGTCCGCCTCACCGCCGAACTGCGCCCCGACGTCGTCCTGATGGACGTCCGCATGCCCGGCATGGACGGCATCGAGGCCACCCGCAGGATCGTCGGCTCCGGCGGCCGCTCCCGGGTCTTGGTCCTGACCACCTTCGATCTCGACGAGTACGCCTACGAAGCCCTGCGCGTCGGCGCCAGCGGGTTCTTCCTCAAGGACGCCCGCCCCGACGAACTCGTCGTCGGTATCCGCGCCGTCGCCGCCGGCGACTCCGTCATCTCCCCCGGCCTCACCCACAGACTGATCGACGCCTACACGACCCGGCTCGCCGGCCGTGACGCCGAGCAGGAACGCAGGCTGGCGGAGCTGACCGAACGCGAGCGCGAAGTGCTCGCCGTCATTGCGACCGGCGCCACCAATGCCGAGATCGCCGAACGCCTCCATCTCGCCGAGTCCACGGTCAAGTCCCACATCAGCCGCATCCTCACCAAGATCAGCGCCCGTGACCGCGTCCAGGCCGTGATCTTCGCCTATGACGTCGGTCTGGTCCGTCCCGCCTGAGCGAGCCGTACCGCTGCCCGCATCTGCGCGTCCATCGGGCGCGCCATCGCCCCCCGTCCCCTGCCGGTCCCACCGGTGCCGCTTGTGACACCTCCCCGGTGCGTGTCGTCCCGACACGCACCGGTCCCGGCCCGACGGTCGGGCATCCGCACCACAGACAGGACACAGCTATGGGATCGTTGGCGCGCACCGGCATGGCCGGAGTCATCTCCTGCGGCGTACTGCTCGTCGTCGTCGCCGTCGTCGGGAACGACGGCGGGGACAGTGGCACGCAGAGCCGCCCTGCTCCGGCCGTAGCGGCCGTGCGGGGCCCTTATGTGGCTCTGGGTGACTCCTACACATCCGGCCCGGGGATACCTGACCAGGACGCAGACCCGGCCGGATGCGACCGCTCCAGCCGCAACTACCCGGCTCTGGTCGCAGAAGGGCTCGGCGTCAAAGGAGCCGACTTCCGCGACATGAGCTGCAGTGGTGCCACCACCGCGGAGCTCACCACAGCGCAGTCCACCGACCAGGGCACCAACCCCGCTCAGCTCTCCGCCCTCAGCACGAAGACCCGCCTGGTCACGATCGGTATCGGCGGCAACGACATCGGATTCAGCTCGATGATCACCAAGTGTGTCACCACCGGCGCCCTCTACAAGGCGGCCGACAACCTCACGTCCGTGTCCGAACAGGATCCCTGCGCGCGCAGCTACCGCTCGAACAGCGCCGACTCGCCGCGCGAGAAGATCAGGGCGACGGGGCAGCGCCTCGACCGCGTCCTGGACGAGGTGAGCCAGCGCGCGCCGAAGGCCCGCGTCTACGTCGTGGGCTACCCCTCCATTCTTCCGGCCGACGCGTCAACCTGTGACGGGAAGATTCCACTCGCCCCGGGCGACGTGACGTTCCTGCGCGAGCAGGAGGAGCAGCTCAACACCATGCTCCAGCGGCGCGCGGAGGCCGGCGGCGCCGTCTACGTCGACACCTACAAGCCTTCCGTCGGACGCGACGCCTGCTCACCTGCGGACACGCGCTGGATCGAGCCGCTCGAGCCGAGCAGCCCGGCGGAGCGTGTCCATCCCAACGCGCGCGGCGAGCGCGGCATGGCCGACGCCGTACTCAAAGCCGTCGGAGCCTGACCAGACGCGCACGACTCCGGGCGCGCTTGTGAGCGGCACGTGCGCCCGGTCCGCACCGGCATCCGTGGGGACGGGCAGGCCGGTGCGGGTGAACGGCCCGGCCGTGACTGTTCGCCTCCCAGCGATCCGCGGCCGGGTCTTCGCCCTCGGCTCCTCCCCAGCACGTTCCTCCCGACCTGGAGAGTTCCCGCTATGGTCACGGCGCGCATCGTGAGCGAGCAGACACTCCAACGCCTGTGCTACCGCGTACTCCTAGAAGCACAGCCGGATCTTTCCGCGATCGGGGAAGCCGCGAACGGCGCCGAGGTCGAACGGCTCGCTGCCGATCTCGCCCCCGACGTGGTGCTCCTGGACAGCCGTGCGCCGACCGCGCAGAGCACCAAGACCATCGGCCGCATCGCCCTGCCCGGCCCACGGCCGTCGCCGTCCGCTCCGCCGGGACGGGGCGCGCCACCCGTTGTCGTCGTCACCGACGCCTACGCCTACGCCTACGCCTACGCCTACGCCTACGCCTACGCCTACGAGCATGTCTCAAAAGTCCTCACCGTGCGCGAACGCGACGTGCTGGCCGCGCTCGCCTCCGGAAGGAACACGGCGGAGATCGCCGAGCGGCTGCGCATCTCGCCCAACACCGTGAAACCCCACATCAGCAGCATCCTCGCCAAGATCGGCGCGAACACCCCGGTCCAGGCTGTGTGTTCACATACGAAACCGGCCTGGCGCGGGCTTCCTGACGCCGTACTCAACGACACCTCCAGTCGCCATCCCAGAGGAAGAGGCCATGCACGTTCTTCTCGTCGAGGACGACCCGTACGTCGTCGGCCCTCTGCGGCGCGGCTTGGCCCGTTACGGTTACGACGTCAGCTGGGTTTGCACCGGCGAGGCCGCCCTTGCCTCGCCCACGCTCGACCTGGTCCTACTGGACCTCGGTCTTCCGGACGTCGACGGCCTGGACGTCTGCCGCGAGCTACGGGCCCGCAGCGATGTACCGCTCATCGTCATCAGTGGGCGCGACAGCGAGGTCGACAGGGTCGTCGGCCTCGAACTAGGTGCGGACGACTACCTGGTGAAGCCCTTCCTCATACGCGAGCTCATCGCCCGGATGCGGGCAGTCCATCGCAGACACCCCGGTGGCAAAGGCGTGGCGGTCGCTCCTCGCCTTGAGGTGTACGGGCGCGTGGCCGTCGACCGTCGCGCGCACCGCGTCTTCCTCGACGGCACCGAAATACCCCTGCGGCCAAAGGAGTTCGCTTTGCTGGTCTTCCTTTCGGACCGGCTGGAAGCCTTGGTCACCCGGGAGGTGATCATGGACTGCGTCTGGGACAGCAATGGGTTCGGCTCGACCAGGACACTGGATGTACATGTGGCAGCACTACGCGGCAAGCTCAAGGACGCGCTGGCTATCGAGTGCGTGCGCGGGGTCGGCTTTCGGATGGTGGTACGCACTGCCCTCCCGTCGGCGTGAATTCGTGCGCCAGCGCCGGCTGGTTGTGCCGCGCGCCCGCTTAGCGGACCGGACGCGTCCGTGCCGACCTCCTCCCGGAGGCTTTGCCACATCGGGTCGGCCTGACACCGCCGCGTGCCTTCGCCGCGTGAAGCGGCTGGAGGCGAGTGTCATCACCGGCTACCGCGCGATGATCGATCCGATGAGCACAAGCCCGTCGCTGGAGGTCATCTTCGACGTCGACACCCCAGGCCGGCGACCGCAGCACGATCGAGGCGACGGTCGCCTCACGGGACAAGGTCACGGAGTGCCGCCGTTTTCCGGCCGCCGGACTGCTTCCTGCGCGTCGCCGTCCGCGACCATGCCGAGTCCATCGTCATGCGCAGGTCGAGTGAACTTCCGGCAGTTCTGCGGGTGGTCTCTCACCTCACCATGAAGAGGATCGAGAGCATCTGATCGCGAAACGCGCGCCGACACCTCCACCGGATGTCCTCCTCACTGCTCGGGAGCCGCCGCCGAGCCGTGTGCCGTGGGGGTCGGTTGCCTGCGTTCGAGCACCCGCCGTCGCCTTCTCACCATGAGGACGACCCCCACGACGGCGACCAGGACCAGAACGGCGGCCACCGGGCCGCCACGGGTGAGAGGGTTCTCGGCAGACATGGCGGCGGCGTATCCCAAGCCGGATTCGGTCGCGGCCCACAGGCAGGCCGCGCCGATGCTGTAGGGGGCGATACGGAGATAGGGAAGCCGGAGCGCCCCTGCGTAGTGGGGGACGAGGGTGCGGGCGAACGGCAGGAGACGTGCCACGAAAATGGCTCGTCCGCCGTGACGTGACATCAGCGTTTCGGCCCGCTGCCAGGCGGCGTCGGGAATCCGGCGGCCCGCCCGGCTGCCGCGCAGTTGTCCGCTGAGCAGCCGGCCTGTGCGGTAGCCGAGGAAGTCGCCTGCCACCGCGGCGCCGGCGGCGGCGACGACCGGGAGGAAGTCGAGGTGGTCGGTTCGAGCCAGCGCACCTGCGGTCGCCAGCAGGATGAACGAGGGGATGAAGACTCCGACCAGCAGGACCGACTCGAGTAGGACGGCGGCGGCCAGCATCGCGTAGGCGGATGACGGTGCCAGATGACCGAGAACGACGGACAGGGCGCTCACCGCATACCCCCATCGGATGAGGGGGCCACGGGAAGGAAAGGCCTCTGCAGACGCCAGACGTGGGCAGAGCGCAGGTTGGCCCACACCGTCCAACGGCGTGTGGCGTATCTGCGCCGGTAATCGGCCAGGATGTCGTCCGCCGCCGCGCGCTGGCGTCGCCCGGCCCGCGTCCGGCCTCGGCGGGAACCGAGGTAGCCGATGAGGGTCAGGGTTCCACCAGGGCTGAGTAGTTCCATGTACCGCGACATGATCTGCTCTACACGGGAAGGAGCGAGGTTCGTCAGTGGCAGCCCGGAGACGATCACGTCGTAGCGCTCGTCAGTGCTGAAGTCCTCCAGAAACGTCTGATGCACCGTCACCCGCGTGGGGCTGCCCGCCAGGTCTGGACAGGTGTTGACCAGCCGCCACAGCAGGGTCGCGAGACGTGGGTTCGCTTCCACGACATCCAGACGGCTGTCCGGGGGCAGCCGGGGAATCAGCGCCTGGGTGATCGCACCAGTTCCTGCTCCGACCTCCAGCACCGAGAGCGGCCGAGGCGCCAGCCATATCCGATCCGTCACAGCGCGGGCGAGGGCCTTGCCGCTGGGTGCGATTGCACCGGTCATCCGCAGATCGAGGGCCGCTTCGACCAGGAGCGCCCAGCCCCCGCCGTGGCGCGGGACCTGGACATGGTCGTCGGGGATGGTCCGAACGTTCATGGGTTCGACGCTAGAAGCCGGCGCCGATCTTCGAATCCGCCGTTGTGCGACAGCCTGCCAATACCAAAGTAGGCGTGAAAAACAATACTTTGCCCCTTAATGGCATAGTGGTCGCACAAATCGAACAGCTTCGACGCCGTCGCCGAAGCTGTCTTTCCGAGTTTGCGGGGCGGTCAGGCCTTGGTGCTCAGGGCGTGCCGTACAGCCTGGGGGGCGAGCCAGACCCCGTTGATCGTGATCGTGGGCAGCGCGCTCCTGAGCCTGAGGTAGGCGGCATCGCTGACCTCGACGCCGTCTCCCGAGACGGTCAGATAGGTCAGGCCGGTGAGTGCGGCCAGGCTGTCCACGGTGTCGTCGTCGGCCGCCGTGTTGTAGAGGCTGAGCCCGGACAGCTGTCGCAGCCGGGCGACTTCACGGACTCCGGCCGGTGTGACCTTGGGGGCGGTGATGGTCAGGTCTTCGAGCGCGGTGAGCGGGGCCAGGGCGGCGATGCCGGCGTCGGTCGTCTCTGTGAGGCAGATCCCCAGGTCGAACAGGTCGGTGAGGCCGGCGGCGACCTGGGCCAGTCCCGCGTCGGTGGCCTGGTGTGTGTCCAGATAGAGGCTGCGCAGGCCCGGCGCGTCGGCGAGCAGCGCCAGCCCCGCGTCGGTGACGCCGTCCGCGCACAGGTAGAGGCTGCGCAGCCGGGGCAGAGCGGCCAGGTCGGCGACGACGCGGTCGTCGGCTTCGGGCGTGTCCAGCCGCAGTTCGTCCAGTTGGCTGAGCGCACGCAGGGCGCCGTCGTACGCCTCGATGTCGATCAGTCGCTTGGTGTAGATGGCGAGCTTGCGCAGCCCTGTCTGGGTCGCGATGTCGGCCAGTGCCGCGGCGCTGACCTCGGGCGCCTGAACGACCAGCTTGTCGATGCCGTCGGCCGGGAGCCGGCGCAGGAACGTGAGGTCGATGGGTCCGGCCGGCGCGTCGCCTTCGGTCGGAGGGTGGACGAAGAGCCAGACGACCCGGCCGGCGGGCACCTCCACGACGCCTTGCGCGGCGATCAGTTCGTGATCGTCGGGAAGCCAGCCGCCGAACATGGCCAGCTTGGCCGTCACTTCGTCGGGGAACTCAAGCCGCCGAGGGCCCTGCGCCGTCCAGCCGGGAGGCGTCGGGTCGAGTCCCTCCCGCTCGCGTGGTCCCTCAACGGCGCTCACGCCCACCGGGCGGGCCTCGATCAGCGGCCTGAGCTGGGCGAGCAGTTCCTCCTTCGGCCAGGCGCCGACGATCTTCGCGAGCAGATCGCCGCCGTACAGCAGAAGCAGCGTCGGGGTGCCGGCGATGTCGTAGGCCGTGCGTACCGCGGGCGCCTGGTCGTGGTCGATCTTCAGGACTCGCAGGCTCTGGCCGAACTCGGCGGCCATCTCCTCGACGATCGGCTCGAGCATCTTGCATGGGCCGCACCAGTCGGCGGAGACGTACAGCAGGACCGGGACGGGTGAGGAGGCGACGACGGCGTCGAGTTCCTGCTCGGTGACGGTGACGAGGGCATTCGGGCTGGTCAAGGCAGATCCTCCGTGTATTTGGTAGCGGTCAGGAAGAGACAGGGGCCGAGTGGTCGCTGCGTTCGATGGCGGCCACGCTGCCGCCGAGGTAGGCGTCGGCGACGCGCTGGTCGGCGCGGATCTCGGGCCCGGTGCCGCAGCACATGACCTCACCGCTCGCCATCACCGTGACGCGGTCGGCGAGGGACATGATCAGCGGGATGTCGTGCTCGATGATCACGAGCGTGAGCGCGAATTCCTGTTTGAGGTCGCGCAGGAGGACGCCGAGTGCCTCGGTGTCACGCTGGGCAATGCCGGACGACGGCTCGTCGAGGAGCAGCAGTCTCGGCCTGAGCGCCATCATGCAGGCGA
Organism: Streptomyces sp. NPDC005483; assembly: GCF_040606035.1. Lineage (NCBI taxonomy): Bacteria > Bacillati > Actinomycetota > Actinomycetes > Kitasatosporales > Streptomycetaceae > Streptomyces > Streptomyces sp. NPDC005483. The sequence goes on along the minus strand of NZ_JBEXEA010000032.1, from coordinate 39,757 downwards.
GTTCGGTGATGCGCCGGGTGCCGGTGGACAACTCCCGGATGGTCTTGTGCCGGTGGTCGCCGAGCCCGAAGTATCCGATCAGTTCGTCCGCGGCGACCCGGCGGCCACGCGCGGTGCGGTCCGCACCGAGCACGGAGGTGGTGACCGAGGTGGGCCGGTGGCGTTCCAGGGTGAGCGCCAGCACCTCCCGCACGGTCATGGTCGGAAAGAGCGCCGAATCCTGGAACGACCTGATCAGACCGAGCTCCGCACGCCGTTCCGGGGCGCGCTGCGTGATGTCGACGCCGGCGAAGGTCACCGTGCCGGAGTCCGGCCGTAGGAATCCGCTGAGCATCTCGAACGTGGTGGTCTTGCCCGCGCCGTTGGGTCCGATCAGTCCCATGGTCTCGCCCTCGACGATCTCGAGGGTGACGCCACGTGCGGCTTTGACCCCGCCGAAGCTCTTGACCAGCCGGTGGGCGGTCAGCAGCACCTCGCCGGGAGCTCGCTCGCCGTTCGTCGGCTCACGCCACGCGAGTGGCGCGGACGAGGTTGCGGGCGTTCGTGGCTCGGGCAGTGTGGCTGGCTGGGGCCGGCCCGCCGGGGAGGCCGGGTCGTGGTGGATGCCGTGGAGACGGCCGATCCAGAGGGCGATCCAGTCCCGCGCGGGGCGCAGGGCCGAGACCAGTCCGCCGGGCAGGCAGAGTGCGACGACGAGCACGCCGGTGGTGGTGGCGGTGGTCGCCAACCCCGACGACGGCATGATCAGCGGCACTCCGACCACCCACAGGGCACCCAGGAGAGCGCCGCTGAAGGAGGACAGGCCGCCGACGATGAGCGCCAGCGCGACCGCGATCGACAGATCCGGCGTGAACGTTCCGGCGTCCAGGAAGAGCTGGTAGTGCGCGTACACGGCGCCGCCGAGGCCGGCGAGCAGTCCGGCGACGAAGAACGCCTGGACGCGCACCCGTGTGGGGTGCACCGTGAACGTGCGTGCGGCGGCCTCGTTGTCCCGCACCGCCCGCAGCAGTCGGCCGAAGCCGCCCCGCCACACGTTGTGGGTCAGCAGGAGCACGACGGCGAAGACGCCGGTCGTGTAGAGCAGGTACGGCTCCCCCGGGGTGAGGGCGTGACCGGCGATGACCGGCTGGGCCGGGGTGACGCCGGTGCCCAGCGCCCAGGGCTGCGGCAGGATCACGTCGGAGAGGAGTACGGCGAAGCAGAGCGTGGTGACGGTGACCATGAGTCCCCGGGTGCGCAGCGCGGGCAGACCGAGGAGGAGTGAGCAGGCGCCCGCGGTCAGGGCTGCCGCCAGCAGACCGAGAGGGAAACTGGCGGTGTGGGCCACGACGTAGTAGGAACTCACTGCGCCGACGCCCGCGATGGCGTACTGACCGAGGGTCAGCTCGCCCGCGAGACTGGTCAGGATGCCTGCGGACATCGCCACCATGGCTCCCGCAAGTACCGCGGTGACGTTTACCGCCTGTGCGCCTGAGGTCAGTCCGAAGGCGACCATGCCACCGACAGCGGCGAGCAGTACCAGCTTCCCGCCGTGCCGTACGAGCCACAGCACGGCCAGGTGCGCGGGAAGCGGTGGCATCGCCGCCACGCCGGTCCAGCTCCCCTTGGCCTCCTCCCGGCCCGCGGTGCGCCGTTGGAGGGTCAGGGCGACGAGCAGGATCACGAAGATGACGACTTCGGTGGCCTGGGAGTCCGGGCTGTTCCACAGCATGACCTGCTGGATGACGCCGAGGAGGATCCCTGCGGCCATGGCGCGGGGCAGACTGCGCATCGCGCCGACCACCGCTGCACTCAGGGCCGGCAGGAGCAGTACCGGCGTGGTGGTGTCTCCTGCGGTGGCGAGACTCATGGTGAACAGGGTGGTGACGGTGGCGATGATGCCGGCGATCCCCCAGGCCAGCGTGGACATGCGGACCTCGGAGATGCCCGCCAGGCGCGCCGCGTCGGGGTTGGAGGCCACGGCCCGGATCGCCACGCCGTAGCGGGTGCGGGTCAGGAACAGGGTGAGCGCGCCCACCATCAGGGGGCCGGCGATCAGGAGCCCGGTGTAGTCCTGGGTGACGAGCAGTGGGCCGATGAGGAACTGGGGCAGTCCCGTGGGCAGTGTCGGGGCGCGCAGGTCGCCGCCGGCGTCCCGGGCGGCACCGAGGAACTGCGTTCCGCCGGAGGCGAGCAGTACACCGGCTCCGATCGTGGCTGCCGTCACCATGCCGCGCGGTGCCTTGGCGAGTCGGCGGACCACGCCCAGGTTGACTGCCGAGCCCGCGGCGAATCCGAGAGCGCCGCTGAGCACGAAGGCGATCCAGTAGGGAAGCCCGGCCACCTGGGTGAGCAGGGGCATGCTCGCCGCGGCGAAGATGCCGGTCTGGGGCAGTGCGAAGTCGATGACCTGGCTGGTGCGGAAGACCAGCACCAGGCATACGCCCAGCAGTCCGTAGCCGATGCCGATGATCGCGCCGAGGACCAGGACGTATGGCGGAGTGGCGTAGCCGAGCAGTCGGGCGGCGGACAGGCCGGCGGCGAGCACTGCGGCGCAGCCGAGTGCCCCGCGTGACCAGAGGGGCAGGCGGCCGAACGAGCCGGCGGCCCTGGCTCGCGACATCATGCTTTTGCTCCTTGCCCGGCCGCCGTGCCGGTGGCCGTTCCCGCGAGGTAGACCGCGCGCAGCAGGTCCGTCTGTTGCAGCAGGTCCCGGCAGCTGCCGTCGAACCTGATCTGGCCCTTCTCCATGAAGTAGGCGTGTTCGGCCAGGTTGAGCGCGACGTTGACCGACTGCTCGACGAGCACCACCGCGGTGCCGCGCCCGTTGATCTCCCGGACCATGTCCATCAGCTGGCCGACCACAGCCGGTGCCAGGCCCAGGGAGAGTTCGTCGATCAGGAGCAGCCGCGGGCGCAGGATGAGCGCCTTGCCGAGGCCGAGCATCTGCTGCTGGCCGCCAGAGAGCGTGCAGGCCCGCTGATTGCGCAGATTGGCGAGCGAGGGGAAGGCGGCGAACACCTCGTCGAGGGCCGCCTCCCGGGCCCGCCTGGATCGGTCCGCCGTGTATCCGTAACAGCGCAGGTTGTCCACGACGGACAGGTCACCGAAGACGGCCTTGCCGCCGGGGACCTGGGTGATGCCCAGGGTGGTCCTGCGTTCGGCGTCGATGTACGTGATGTCGTGGCCGCGGTAGCGGATGCTGCCGCGGTCCGGGAGGCCGAGACCGCTGATGGCCCGCAGCAGAGTGGACTTGCCCGCGCCGTTCACACCGAGCAGCGCCACCATCTCGCCCTCGTCGACTGCGAAGTCGACGCCGAACAGCACTTGCGTCTGGTCGTAGGAGTAGTCGATCCCCCTGCATGCGAGGGTCGGCAGGCGGCCGCCGCCGGCGTGGATGCGCTCGACGGTCTCCTCCTCGATCACCGCGTCGATCATGCTGTTCATGTCCGCCTGGACGTGCCGTCCGGCGCGCATGCTCAAGCCGATTCCGATGGCCGGCGGCAGCGCTCCGAGCGCGACGGTCAGCTGGAGGCCGATGCTGTCGGTGAGCCCGCCGATGAGGACCGTTCCTGCGATGGCCCCGCCGAGCGCGAACAGCGCCGAGATCGCGCCGACGTGTGCTCTCAGGTTCGCCGGCACCAGCGAGAGTGTCCCCACCTGCATCGCGGGCCCGCTCAGGCCGCCGAGTGACGCGCCGAGCAGCGCCAGGGTGGCCATGAACCCGACGGTCGGGGCGAATACCTGCGCGCTGTTGAGAACCAGGCCCACGAGGGACAGCGCGCCGGAGGCGTAGAAGATGTGCTTGGGGTTGCGCTGGAACATGCGGTCGCCGACGGGGGCGAAGACCGCGAAGGAAAGGAGTCCGACCGCGGCGGTCGCGCTCTGCAGCAGCGCCCGCTGCGAGGCGTCCATGTTGAACCGGTCGGTGTAGTAGAAGGTCAGGTACGTGGACACCGGCATGGCGACGGCGGTCACCATGCCGGAAAGGAACAGCAGCCGCATCGACCTGATCGTCAGAACACGCCGCAGCGCCTCGAAGATCGTGAGTTTGGGCGGCTCGACGGCGCGGGTGCCGTCCCCACCCGCGCCGAGGCGCTCCCGTACGGCCGCGCGGATCTGCTCGGTGTCCCTGGTGCCGTACCCCGGGTCGCGCAGCCACAGCGAGAGCAGGAAACAGAGCATCGACAACGCGGAGATCACCAGGAAGGACCCGCGCCAGGTGAGACCCAGCGGGCCGGCGAGCAGGGCGATGACCGCGGGCGCGGCAAAAGCCGCGGCCGTGGTGGCCATGGTGAGCACGGACACCACACGCACCCGGGCCCGCGGCGGGTACAGGTCGACCATGAGCGATCCGCTGACGGTGTTGTTCGCCGCCGTGCTCGCGGAGTCGACGACGATGACGCCTGCGAGCATCAGCGCGCTGGGGATGACGGCCGTGTAGCCGGTCAGGAGGCTCCACAGACCTGCCGAGACGAGCATCACCGTCGCGCGGGCGGGACGGTTCTGCACGAACCTGGCCACGGACAGCGGAACGACCAGCACGAGGGCCTGGGTGATGACGCTGATGACGGTGAAGAACTCCGGGCCGAGGCCGAAGGTGCGCGCGATGTCCGGCTGGAACACGCCGAAGGCCTGGCCGTGCAGCATCTGGCTCATCCCGAGCAGGAACAGCGCCAGCATGGGGTAGAGCGGGGCCTTCTCCTCCCGGAGCATGCGCAGCAGCGGGCGCTTGTCGACCTCTCCGTTCACACCGGCGATGGCCTTGCCCTGCTCGGCCATCGCCGCGGTGGAACGTTCGATCTCCTCGGCGAAGACGGCGACGGAGAGCGTCTTGGGTCCGGCGGCGGAACCGGCGGTCGGGGCGCTCACGAGGCGTCTCCGGCGACCGTGAAACTGACCGTCCAGGAGGACTCGCCCATGCGCTGGCCGGCGCCGTCGACGAGGATGACCGTCAAGAAGTGTGAACTGCTGTGTGCCACCCCCGACGTGGGAACAGCGTTGATCGTGTAGCTGGTCCGCGAGGTGACGTAGACATTCAGGTTCTCCGCCAGAAAGGCGGCGTCCGGACAGTTCTCCACCCCTACACAGGCATCGTTCGTGACGAGCGAGGCCAGGCTCTTGCCGGGTGCTACCGGGTACCTGTCCAGCAGAATCGCGTAGTACCCGGCCCCGCTACGCACCGGACTGCCGGGTTCCACGGCGGTGAAGTCCCGCATGGTCCAGTCGACGGTGAACGGTAGCCTTACCGTCTCCTCGTTGTGCGGGCTGACGATGGTCATCCGCTTGTCCTGCCTGAAGCTCATCTCGGACGGACTGGCGCACCCGGCGCTGACGGCCAGGACGCAACTCAGCGCCAGCGAGGCGCCGGCCGTGCGGCCGCGAGGTCGTCTCCCCACGGATTCCTCCTGCCTCAGGTACTAGACATGTGAACAGATCGGCACTCTACTCAGCCAGGATCAAGCAATGTTGCGGCATTGTAAATATCAGTTACACCACTTGTTCTGACCAATTTCTCTGCCTGATATTGGCAGCACGGCGATGCGCGCCGAGGACGACGGCCGCGGCAGCGGCACGGGAACCAGCCAGGAGGAACCCTTGATACCAGGCAGCTCACGCAGCATCGCCATGGCGGCGGTCGGCATGGTCACGGCAGGAGCGCTCGTCGGGTGCTCGGCGACATCCGCCGGCACCGACGACAAGACCGCGCCCGGAGGATCCGCAAAGCCGCTCGCCATCCCCGCGACAGACGGGCCCGGCGTGACCACGGACACCGTCACCGTGGCCGACAACGGCTACTTCGCGCAAAGCGCGGCCGTGTACAAGGCCGTGATCGCGGCCTACAACAAGGACGGCGGGATCGCCGGCCGCAAGATCGTCCTGGCGGAGACGCCGACGGGCAACGCGTCCGCCACGGCCAGTCAGACCAAACAGGCGCAGGCCACCTGTGTGGCCTTCGGCCAGCTCAAGAACAAGGTGTTCGCCCTGCTGAACGAACCGAACTCGGCCACGCTGGACAGCTGCCTCAACAAGCAGGGCACGGTCGTGCAACTCGGCTCCGGCGGCCTGACCGGGTCGACGATGTTCAAGGACGCCCCCTACACCGCGGGCGCCGGGTCACTGACCAACACCAGGCTCGCCGAGAGCTGGCCCGCCGTCCTGGAGAGCTCGGGCTTCCTGGCCAGGAAGGACAAGGTCGCCGTCGTCTCGGACGGGCTCAGTGACGACGACCAGGTCGCGAAGGACATACTCGTGCCGAAGCTGGCCGAGGTCACCGGGACCGGCCCGGCGCTGTACGCGATCGACAGCAACTCCCAGGACGTGAACGCGCTCAAGGCCCAGGGCCTGAGCATCGCCCTGAAGCTCAAGAAAGCGGGGACCACCCGTGTCGTCTTCTTCGGCACGGGCTACGCCTTGGGCCAGGTCCTGATGGGCGGCGGCGCACAGGGCCTGGAGGCGCGATACGCGATGATCGGCTCGGGCTTTCCGGCCGGCAACGGCCTCACCGCCGCCATGCAGCAGGCCACGACCGGCTATGCCTGGAACCTCACCGACTACGGTGTCACCGCCGCTCAGCAGAAGACCGTGCTGGCGGGGAACGCCGCGGCCGACACATGCCTGGCCATCCTCACGAGCGCCCGCCTGGACGTCGCCCAGAACGCTTCGACCGCCCTCGGGGTGTGCGACTCGCTCAACCTCCTGAAGGCCGCGCTGGAGGCGAGCGGCAGCAAGCACATCAACAAGGAAGCGTACGTCGCCGGCCTGGAGAAGCTCGGTGACTTCAAGTCGCTGACCACGTTCCGGAGTTCCTTCGCGGACAGCCGGCGCGACGGCGTCGCCGCGATCCGCAAGGTGGCGTACTCCGCGTCCTGCAAGTGCTTCCAGTACACCGGATCCGACCTCCCCGTCGCGGGGTAGGGTCTGAAGCACCCTGATTCGCGTGCTGGTCATATCAGAAGGAGAGGTCCATGGACTCGGGCAGTGGTGGATCGATGAGCGAGCGCGCGGTCAGCGAGATCCGTCAGCGCATCATCCACGGCGATCTGGCACCGGGCACCTCGTTCTCGGAGGGGGACGTCGCCGAACGGCTCCAGATGAGCAAGGCACCGGTGCGGGAGGCCCTTGCGGTGCTGCGAAGACTGGGCTGGGTCGAGGTGATCCCGCGGTCGGGCTACCGGGTCCCCCCGGTCACCCTGCGCGGGATGCAGGACCTCTTCCAGCTGCGTCTGTGGCTCGAGCCGGAGGCCGCCGCCCTCGCAGCGAGGCACTCAGTCCGCCGACTCGAGCAGATCACGGCGCTGCGGGAATTCTGCGACCGGGAGGAGGGAGGGGACGGCCAGGGCGACCCCGCCCTCTGGCTGACCGACCACTACCGAGCGCACCGCCGCATCGCCGTGCTGAGCGGGAACGCCGAGCTCGAGCGAGTGCTCGACGACGTCCTGCTGAAGATGCAGCGCTACCACGCCCTCGATCTGATCAGCCCAGCACCGGGATCCAGAGGCTCACACTCGGGGCACCGCGCGCTCGTGGACGCCATCGCCTCCGGCGACTCCGCCGCCGCCAGGGAGCTGGCCGTGCTGCATGTCGGTGAGGCCCGCGACCGGGCGGTCGCCGCCGTCCTGGACAGCGAGGCGCTGCAGGCCGTCGACCTGACCTCGCTGAGCCCGCCGCCCGGGCAACGCGAGCACACGTCCCAAGTACGCTCCGCATAGCACGATTCGGAAGGTGTGAGCATGTCGACTCTCCCCACACCGGCCCCCGTCCCGGCGGAATCCGACGGGAGGGTTCTGGCCCCCGTTGTACCTCTCCGCGCGGCGGGCGCGCGGCCCGCCGGGGCCAAGGCGGAAGGCCAGGACGCCTGTCTTCGCATCCGGCCCTGGCGTACGACCGGTCGGCTCGACTGCCTGTCCGACCTGGACTGCGATCCGGACAGGCTGTGCGTGGACAGCGAATGCATCTGACCCGATCACGTCGCGCACGCTGACGACAGCCTGAACATCTTCGCCGCGAGGTCCTGGCCGCCGGTTTCCGGAAGGCCAGGACCTCGTACTCGTTGGCTCTGCTCCGCTCGCCGACGACTTTGCAGCCTCTTTCACGCACAGGCATCTCGCCTCGGGCACAGCGTCGTGCAGCCCGAAGGACGTAGCAACACCTTCTTCTCTTGCCACTTCCCAGCAGTTACGAGCTACTGTTATGTTCAGTGTCGTGTTCTGGTATTTCCAAATGGAAGAGGCTAGAGGTGACCGTGACCGATACGCTCGGGATTGACATCGCCGAAGAACGCCTGGACAACGGGTTGCGGGTGTTCGTTGCCGAGAACCACACGGTTCAAGCGGTCACAGTGAACCTGTGGTACGGAGTCGGCTCACGACACGAACAGGTGGGCCAGACCGGTCTGGCCCACCTGTTCGAGCACCTGATGTTCCAGGGGTCCGCGAACGTGGCGGCCGGGGAGCACATGACGCTGCTCGAGTCCTTCGGCGCCGATCTGAACGCGACAACCTCGTTCGACCGGACCAACTACTTCCAGACCGTCCCGACCCGTGCCCTGGAACTGGCGCTGTGGCTGGAGGCCGACCGGATGGGCGGTCTGCCCGCCGCACTGGACCAGCGCAACCTCGACAACCAGCGGGATGTGGTGCGCAACGAGCGGCGTGAGCGCTTCGACAACCAGCCTTACGGCGACGCCTACGAGCGGATGCACGCGCTGCTGTTCCCGCCCGGCCACGGCTATCACCATCTGCCGATCGGTTCGATGGCCGACCTCGCCGCCGCGTCGCTGGACGACGTCCGCGCGTTCTTCGAGAAACACTACGAACCCGGCAATGCCGTCCTGTCCATCGTCGGCGACGTCGAGCCACGTGAGGCTTTCGCTCTGGCGGCCAGGTACTTCGGACACCTCCCTCCTGGAGACAGCCGGCACGAACGGCTGAAAGAGGTCCCCCCGCTCCCGGCGCTGGAGGAACCGGTCCACGCCGAGGCGTCCGCCGACGTCCCGGCCGAGGCCCTGATCTGCGGCTGGCGGCTGCCTGCGGACGGCACGGAGGAGTTCGACGCCGCCGCGGTGGCGCTTCGGATCCTCGGCGGCGGGGCGAGCAGCCGCCTGCAGGAGCTCCTGACCCGGCAGAACCAACTGGCCCAGGGCGTCTACGCGACGGCCCAGGACCTCACCGTGGGAACAGCCGCGGGCCTGGTGATGGTGCACGCCCACGACGACGTTTCGCTGACCGAGATCGAAGGCGTCCTCATGGCCGAACTGGGACGGTTCATCGAGACCGGACCCACCGAGGCCGAACTGGAGCGTGCCCTCGCCCAGGCCGAACGCGAGTGGCTGGAGAGCACCGCCACCCTCGACGGCCTGGCCGACGAGATCTCCCGTGCCGCGTGCCTGTTCGGTTCGGTCGACAGGGTCGGCGAGACCGTCGCCCGTATGCGCGCTGTCACGACGGAGCGGGTGCACTCCGTCGTGCGCGCCTGGCTCAACCCCCACCAGCGCGTTCAGCTCACCTACCGCAAGGAGCAGTCATGACCCTGCCGCCGCGCCCGGTGCCCGGACCTGCCACGGCGTGGCGATTCCCGGCTCCCCGTCGCACCACGCTCCGCTCCGGCCTGCGGGTTTTGCGATTCGACCTTCCCGGACAACGGCTGGCCTCCGCCGTGCTGTACCTGGGCATACCGCCGGAGGCTGAGCCGGCCGACGCCGAAGGCGTGGCCACGATCGCGGCCCGCACCCTGGACGAGGGCACCACCGAGCGCGACGGCGCCGCCTTCGCTGCCGAGATGGACCTGCTCGGGGCGGGATACAGCGCGTCGGTCAACACCTCCGGCATCTACCTCAATCTGGATGCACCGGCGCGGTTCTTCGGTCCGGCTCTCGGTCTGCTAGCCGAGGCAGTGACCCGCCCGACGTTCGCCGCCCACGAGGTGAACCGGTACGTCCAGATGCGGCTGGGCGAGCTGGCCCAGGAACGGGCCACCGCCTCGGACCTTGCCGACGTGGAGCGGCGCACTGCGTGTTTCGCACCGCAGAGCAGGTATGCCCGCCCGGTCGGCGGCACCCCCGAGACCGTTCGTGGCCTCGACCGGGACGCGGTCGAGCGCTTCTACCGGGACCACTCGGCCCCCGAGCGCGCCACGCTCGTCGTCGCCGGGGACTTCCGGGGCACCGATCTGGAGACGGCCCTGGAGGGCGCCTTCGGCGACTGGTCGGGGCATGCGGCGACCTCGACGGCCGACGACGGCGCGGACCCTGCCGTCGCTTCGCCCGGTGTCGTGATCGCCGACCGTCCCGGCGCGGTACAGAGCCATCTCTCCTTCGGTCTCGCCGCACCCGACCGGCGCACGCCGGGCTGGGCGGATCTGGTGGTCGCGGCCCGGGTCCTGGGCGGCGGAGTCAACTCCCGGCTGTCCGCCACGCTGCGTGAGGACAAGGGCTACACGTACGGCATCTACGCCGGGCTGACGCCGTTGCGTCGCGGCGCTCTGTTCACCATCGACGCAGCCGTGCAGACCGACGCGACGGCAGCCGCCGTCGCCGAGGTCCTGGCGGTCACGGAGAAGCTCCGGGCGGACGGCCCCACCGAGGCGGAGTGCACCGAGGCCGTCGACTATCTCACCGGCGTCCACCCGCTCCGCCACCAGACCGCGCGGGGCATCGCCTCGTCGGCCGCGACCCAGAGGGGCTTCGGCCTCGGGGACAGCTATCTGGACGACTTCCAGGAGGCGCTGCGCTCGGTGACCCCGGCCAGTGCCGCCGCCGCGTTCCGCACGCACGTCGACGCCGCCCGGCTCTGCCTGGCAGTGGCCGGCGACGCCTGCGCCGTCGCCGCGGACCTGAGCGAGGTCGTCCCGCACGAGGTCAGGGTCGTGCCGGCATGACGAGCCTGCGTGTCGTCTACGCCGGCCGTCCTGCGACCGCGCACACCGAGGGCTATCGACGACTGCTGGCCGAAGCGTTCGGGCAGCCGAAGGTGATCGGTGTCGACGAACTCACGACGGCCGATCTCTCCGGCGCCGACGTCCTGATCGTGGATCCGGGCCCCGGTCGCCTGGGAAACGTCGAGGAGCACCTGATCCTCGACGGCCTGTCGCTGAAGACCTTCGCCGTGCCGACCGTTTTGGTCGGCACGGCCGGAGGCCAGCTCGGCGACCGGCTGCGCCTCAAACTTGCCAGGAGTGCGGGGTGCGCCTGCCTCGGCGAGCACGTCCACCTTCCCAGTCCGCTCCACCCTGTGTTCCAGGGCCCTTTCCGCGTCGACCTCGGCACAGCCAGGCCTGTACGCACCCCTGACCAGTTCCTGCGGTACGCCCCCTTCATGCCGGTGCCCGCCAAGATCTCCGCGCTGCGTGTCATCACCACGCCACAGCAGGAACCAGGACTGGCCACCTCGGGACACTCCTTCCTCGAGGGCCCCGACACCGAGTTCATCGCCGGCGGGGACACCAGCAAGGGGCACGGGTACCCGGCCATCGGCCGGCACGGGAGATTCGTCCTGTGGGGTTTCAGCGCTCGGGCCGAGGACCTCACTCCTGCAGGCAGCGCCCTGCTGCGCAACGTGATCGCCTACACCGCGGGCCTGGCGGGGGAACAGGTGAACGTGCTTCGGTACGCCAAGCCGCGGACCATGCTCATCGAAAACGGACTCGGTCTGCTGAAAGACCCTCACACAGAGACCGGCGACGGGCAGCTGAAGACGGAGACCCTCAGGGACGTCTGGGGCGCCACTGCCCCGGCCGGCGCCGACGGCGACCTCGATCGCCGAAGGGCGTTCTGGCGTGAGAACCGCGGATACATCGCCTACAACGGTGACTTCGCGGGCGGCCACTATCTCGTCGACGAGGACACCAGAGCCTGGGGCATCGCGAACGACGACATCACCATGCTCCACCGCTGCCTCGACGCGCTGACGGCAGGCAAGGACGCCGAGCGTGCCGCCCGGCTGTGGACGCGCTACACCGGCCGGCCGATCGAAGACCTGGCCGCGGAGCGGCGCTGGCTGGCCGAGAACGAGGAAGCCCTCTACTTCTCGGACTGGGCCGGCTACCAGTGGCAGTCCACCCGCGAGCCGCGGCCCCGCGGCTACCGGCACGGCCCTCGCCGGCAGGACCGCGTCCGGGCCGACCTGCGGGCCGTCGGCACAATGCCGGGACGGGTGCGGGTCACGGTCGACGTCCTGGTCGAAGAGGGCTGGTACGTGTATGCGCCGGGCTCGGCGGAGGGGATACCGGTACTGCTCTCTGTCCGCGGAGAAGGGGGGCACGTCCTTGAGGACGTCCGCTGTCCCGAGGGGGCCGAGGGGCTGCTCGGCGGACGGTTCCAGATCGAAGCGGAGATGGCCACGGAGGATTGCGCCCTCTCCGTGCGCCTGCGGGTGCAGACCTGCAACAAGGTCATGTGCGAGCCGCCCCGGGACCTGTGGCTCACGGCGACGGTCACGCGACGCAACAGTGTGGAGCCCCTCCGGCAGACAACCGCGTGAGACAGCCGGCTCCGTCCTGGCCCCTCCTGGGCCGGAGCCGGTGTGCCGGGCTCGGTCGATGCTCCCCGTCGGCCGATTCGACTGCAGACCGCCCCACGTCTGTGAGCGTTGCGGGCTTCGGCAGCAACCGCCGCACGGCGCCGCAGTCGTCATGCGCGGGGCGGATTCGCGCCTCGCCCTCTACTTTCGTAGGGGGAGACGGTCGCACAACGGCCGATCTGGTGGAAGATTCACCTACCTAGTGTCGTGTCCATGAACGACTGGACCACCTCTCACGATCGCGTGCTCGCACAACGGCAGGCGGACGGCTGGATGTTCCTGATCGACGTGGCCAGCCACCTGTGGACCACCACGGTGCTCGCCCCTCGAGACAGAGCCTTGGCCCGCCTGTTGACCGGTCCTGTACGGCTCCAGGCATCCCGTCGGCCTCCGGCTGTCCTGCACACGGGCGCAAGCGGCGGCTCGGTCATCCGTGCGCTGATGTCCCGGCTGCCCGACGGCAGCCGCCTGGACGTCGTCGAAGCCGACCATGGGGCCGCCGGGCGGCTCCGGGGCCTGGTTGCCGGCTGCCTCAACTCGGTGGATACACCCCGCCAGGTTCAGGTGCAGGTGCATGAGACGGACATCGAGCGCTTCGCGACCGCGGAACGCTACGACGTGATCGTCTGCGGGCTGCCGCTCACCGCTCTCAGCCCAGTTGCGCTGGAGCGCGCCATGGCCCGGCACATGGAGCTGCTGCGGCCCGGCGGGACCTTGACCTACTCCGCAGGTATCGGCCCGGCAAGGGCTGTCCCGCCAGCATCGGGAAACGCGCGCTGTCACGCCGTCGGCATCAAGGTCATGGACGCCTATCAGCGCAGTTACGCCATCGGCCGGCGGACCGTATGGGCAGGTTGGCCACCGGCCCGGGTATGGCATCTGCAACGCCCGTCCGTCTCCCTCGCGGACCAGCCGCTCCCGCGCGACGGAGGGGGCCGGTGAACGACATGCCGGACACCCTCACGGCTCAGAAGCCGGAGGGGACATCGCCTTCAAGGCTGCAACGGATCATGCACGGCCCACACCCCGACGCAGTGCCCGCCCTGATCGCGCGGGCCTGCGCCTTCGTAGGACTGCTCGACGTGGTGGCCGGCGTCTTCACCCGTTTCCGGCACAGCCGGATCCATTCGATCATGGAGGTCCTGCCGGGCGCGCTCGGCCCGTTCGCCGCCGCCCTCTCGCTCAGTACCGGTCTGTTGTTGCTGCTGCTGGCGCATGGGCTGCGCCGCCGCAAGCGCCGGGCCTGGCGGGCCGCCGTGGCGCTGCTGCCGATCGGCGCGTTGACACAGTTCGTCTACCGGCATTCCGTCTTCGGCATGTCGATCTCGCTCGTGCTGCTGGTGCTGCTGGTCCGCCACCGTCGTGAGTTCACCGCGCTGCCCGATCCGCGCAGCCGCTGGCGTGCGCTCGCCAACTTCGTGCTCATGAGCGCCGGCTCCCTCGGTCTCGGAGTCGTCATCGTCAGCGCCCACGGCGGTCAGATCGTCGGCGATCCGGGCATCACGGACCGCCTCGCCCACGTCCTGTACGGATTGTTCGGCTTCGAGGGGCCGGTCGACTACACGGGGTCCGCCTCCTCCACCGTCGGCTTCTCGCTGGGGGCACTGGGGCTGATCACCGCCGTCACCACGATCTACCTCGCCTTCCGCCCCGAGCACCCGGCCGCGCGTCTCACCGAGGAGGACGAGAGCCGGCTGCGCGTCCTGCTGGACAAGCACGGCCGGCGTGACTCCCTGGGCCACTTCGCGCTGCGCCGGGACAAGGCCGTCGTGTTCTCCCCCAGCGGCAAGGCGGCCGTCACCTACCGCGTGGTCTCCGGCGTGATGCTCGCCAGCGGCGACCCCATCGGCGACGTCGAGGCCTGGCCCGGCGCCATCGAGCGCTTCATGGACGAGGCCAAGGCCCACTCCTGGACCCCGGCCGTCATGGGCTGCTCGGAGACCGGCGGCGAGGTCTGGACCCGCGAGACCGGTCTGGACGCCCTCGAACTGGGCGACGAGGCGGTGGTGGACGTCGCGGATTTCTCCCTCGCCGGCCGCGCGATGCGCAACGTGCGCCAGATGGTCAAGCGCATCGAACGCGCCGGTTACGAAACCCGGGTCCGACGTGTCCGTGACCTGGGCGAGGCCGAACTGGAGCGCGTTCGGCGGGCCGCAGAGGACTGGCGCGGCACCGACACCGAACGCGGCTTCTCCATGGCCCTGGGCCGCATCGGTGACGCCACTGACGGGGACTGCCTCATCGCCACCGCCCACAAGGCCGACGAGGTCCGCGGCGAGTACGACGACCTGAAGGCGATCCTGCACTTCGTGCCCTGGGGCCCGGACGGCGCCTCCCTGGACCTGATGCGACGCGACCGCTCGGCCGACCCCGGCATGAACGAACTCCTGATCGTCGCCGCCCTCCAGGCCGCACCGAAGTTCGGCATCACGCGCGTGTCGCTGAACTTCGCCATGTTCCGCTCCGCCCTGGCCCGCGGCGAGAAGATCGGCGCCGGCCCCGTGCTGCGCGCCTGGCGCGGACTGCTGGTCTTCCTCTCACGCTGGTTCCAGATCGAGTCCCTGTACAAGTTCAACGCCAAGTTCCAGCCCCGCTGGGAGCCCCGCTTCGTCGTCTACCGGGCCTCCGGCGACCTGCCCCGCATCGGCTTCGCCGCCATGCAGGCCGAAGGCTTCGTCAACCTCGCCCTCCCCCTGCCGCGCTTCCTGCGCCGCCGCTCCGCCGCCGCCCGCGTGTGCGCGCACACGGTGGCCGATGTCGGCGTACACGCTGGGCAGGACCTCGCATGGCACGCAGTGCAGCACGACAGGCCGCCTCGCACGTAGGGGACGCCTGTTCGCGGCCCCGGGCGACAGCGCTCAGGGCTGCCGTGGCCGCCGCCGCCCCCTCGCCGTGGTGCCGTGGGCCCGCGACCAGCGCGGCGGGGGCGTCCACTGACGGGGTAGGTACGGCGGCCCGGCGGCCGGGGATGAGTGCGGCCGGCACCCGGTTCCGGCGCACGACGTGAACCCACCGACGCAGAACGGTTTTCGCGTCGTGCTCGCTCCTGGGCACCGGCGGACGTCGGTGGCCATCTGGGCGGGGATCAGGCCAGCGCTGGAGACAGTCGTGCCGATAGCCGGCATCAGGGCGTTGCCTGCCGTTGGCGGCCTCGGTCTCAAAAGCCGACACCACACCTGTGATCAGCGCGGCAGCGCGCCGCGGGCAGAGCCGACGCCCGTCGCGATGACGCCTGCGACCACGATGACCTGCCAGAGCCGGGACAGTGCCATCATCAGCAGACGGAGGCGGCACGGGAGTCCCTCCGCCGCGCCGGAGACCATCTTCGGGTCGTGGATCCGCGTGAGTGTCTCGGGGGTGCAGCAGGGCGGGCGTGCCCAGAGCGATCACACACTCGTGGTGGTCTCGTGCTCCGCGTTGAGCAAGGTGAAGCTGTTCATCGCGACGCCTGCACCTTCCGCACGCCGGTGCCACACCGTCTGCGGACGCCTTCGGGGCGCGGCTAAGGGGCAGGGTCGCAGATGACGACCGGGATCTGCCGTTCGGTCCACGCCTGGTATTTCTCGAAGTCGGCGTACATCGCCACCAGGCGGGGCCACAGTTGTGCACGCTCGCCAGGGTCGGCCGTACGGGCACGCATACGCCGCACATTTCTGCGGATCTGGACGCCGACCTGCGGATCGGCTTGCAGATTCCGGTACCACAGGGGGTTCTCCGGCAGCCCGCCCTGTGACGCAACGAGGATCACCCGGTCACCGTCGGCCAGGCACAGCAGCGGCTGCGTCCGCGGCAGGCCGCTCTTGCGGCCCGTGGTCGTCAACAGGCAGACCGGCACGCCGCGGGGGAAGGCGCTGCCGATCCTCCAGGTGCCGCCGATCAGCCCGCCCGTCGCGCGATAGACAGCGACATTGGCCCTGGACGCCCATTTGATGATCTTGGGCACGATCGGTGAGTCGAGGCCCTCCGGCCGGTCGAAGGGCGCGCGCGGGGCGGATGGAGTGTCGGTCATGTGCTCTCAGCTCCCCCTCCAGCGGACAAAGTCACCTGCGGGCACATCCAGCGCAACGCCCCCCGGTACGGCGGCTGGCCGGCGCACCGCAGGGACGGCGACAGTGAAACGGAGGGCGTCGAAGACTGCAAGAGGCGCGGGCCGCCGATCGGCGGCGTTACGGTCCGCGCACGGCGGGCCCTTCGCCCTGCCGGGGGGCGTCGGGGTCTGTTTCTCTGCCGTCCACGAACGCGCTGCTGGTGCAGGTGGACAGCGGTGTACCCGCCGGTATGACCACCCGGGTGCGACAGCGTCTCGCTCCGCGGCACTGCACACACCGGCGCGGCGTCGAGTGCGAGGGCTCGACGGCCGAAGTGCGCAGCGATGTCCGCGTGGGTGAGCCCCTCGCCGGCAGCGCGGCCCCCTCGCCCTACGTACAGCACCTGGAGCCCCCGTGTCGGCCGCATTCGCACCGCGCTGGGGGCGCCCACCGGTCCAGGCCGCCCTCGTCCGCCCGCAACGCGGGACTCACCGCACCACCTGATCACTGGGCGAAGAGCGTGCTGGCGAGCACCACGCTCACCGCCGTCCCTCCGAAAATGCTGAGCAGCGCGTTGCGGCGCCACAGGTGCAGACCGACGGTCACAGTCAGGGCGACGAGCGGGGTCACGGCTCGGGAACTGGTCAGCGGCAGGCCGCGCAGGCAGTAGGCGACCAGGATCACCATCACGCCGACCGGCATGACAGCGCCCAGGTACTGCACGGTGCGGCTGGCCCGCAGTGGGGCGAGGGCCGCGAAGGGGAGGGCGCGCAGGCCCCAGGTGACGGCGGCGGAGACGAGAATCGCCGCGATGGCGTAGGGGGCGTCAGGCATGGTGGGGCCTCCTGCGGGTGGTGAAGCGGTGGCGCACGAGCAGCCCGGCCGTGAACAGGGCGAAGGCGGCCGGCAGCATCTGCTGGGGCATCAGGAACCGGGCGGTCACGGCGCTGAGCAGTGCGAGCACGGGCGTGGGCAGGTCGCTGTCGCGTTCCCGCAGGGCTTCGAGGGCCAGGACGGCGAACAGCGCGGTCAGGGCGAAGTCGAGCCCTTGGACGCTGCTGGGGATGAGCGAGCCGAGCAGAGCGCCGGCGACTGCGCCCACGGCCCAGTACATGTGCAGAAGAAGCTGCAGCCACAGGATGCGCGGGCTGGACCATGAGCGGGCGTCTTCCCCGGCGGTCAGTGCGTACGCCTCGTCACACAGCGCGAAGGTGCTGTACGCCTTGCCGAGCCGCCCGCGTACGCGGTGCAGCGGGAAGGACAGCGTGTAGAAGACGTGCCGCAGGTTCACCATGAAGGCACTCACGGCGACCGATGCCAGTGGGGCCGCCGCGGTGACCATGCCGATCAGCAGGAACTCGAACGATCCGCCGAAGATGAGCGTCGCCGACAGCCCCGCCCACCACCAGTCGAGGCCGGACTGGGTCGCCAGAGCGCCGAAGGCGATGCCGAGGGGCACGAAGCCGAGCCCTACCGAGGCAGAGTCCGCGAATGCGGCCCGGAACGCGGAGCGCTGCGATGCGACGGGAGTTCGGGCGGCCCGAAGCGGCCCATCGGCCATGGGTGGACTTATTCGCATGCCGGTATTTTATGACAATCCGGGCCACATTTAATTGCCAATCATGGCTCTACGATTGCCTAATGAGCAATGAAAGAGCGCTGGACTCGGTTGACCGTGACATTTTGTTGCATCTGGTTCAGGATGGTCGGCTGACCAACGTCGAGCTGGCCCAGCGGGTGGGCCTGACCCCGGGCCCGTGCCTGCGGCGGGTGAAGCGCATGGAGGACGAGGGCGTCATCAGCGGGTACCGCGCCGTCATCGACCCGACAGCGCTGGGGCGCGGGATGGAAGTCCTGATCGACGTCGAGATCTACGCCAACGACCGCAAGACCGTCGAAGAGTTCGAGGGCACGGTGGCCGCCTACGAGGAGGTCATCGAGTTCCGCCGCCTGTACGGGCGGCCCGACTATTTCATCCGGGTCGCGGTCTCCGGCCATGACGCCTACGAGTCCTTCGTGACGGACAAGCTCACCGCTCAGCCTGCGGTTCTGCGGGTGGAATCGCACCTGACCATGAAGGAGATCAAGGTCAGTTCCTGAGAGCCGCGCGAAGTCATCGAAGAACGCTGGACGCGCGGCACCCGGGCACGTCGCCGAAACGGCCCTCCTGCCGGTGGTTGAGGGCGGTCACGACCCGGCCGGCTCCGGACGCAACGGCTCACCGATCATGATTTCCGCTGCCGTACAACCGCCCAAGGACCGCAGCGTGAGCGCCGCGACGCCCACGCCGTCGGCGATCCTGACCTCGAGGTCATCGCCCGGACGCGCCGCCTGCGAGCCACACAAGAAGCGCACATGCGCATCGCAGGAGGTTGCGCGTTATCACGAAACTCCTCCGACCGGACAAGGCCGTGGACGGGGAGCGGACAGGATTCGAGGACAGCTCATGCGTGCCAGTCGGGGCGGCCCGGCATGGCGGGGACTTTCTCGCCGTACAGCCACGAGCGGAGGAAGGGGCCCAGGTCCTGGCCGGTGACGCGGCCGGCGAGGCGGATGTAGTCATCGGTGCCGGCGACGCCGTCTCGGTGTTCGCGGATCCAGGCGCGTTCGATGCGTTGGAAGTCGGTCTCGCCGACCTTCTGGCGCAGGGCGTACAGAGTCAGGGCACCCCCCTGGTAGGCGGTCCAGCCGTAGGGGGCCATCGCCTGGGGCTGGAAGGCTCGGCGGTGCGGCGCCGCGATCGGTCCTTCCTTGCGGAGGTTGGCGTCGGCGTCCTGGTACATCCCGCGCATGGCGTCCTCCACGCTGGTGCCGTGTTCGCGGGCCGTCCACAGGTTCTGGTAGTAGACGGCGTGGCCCTCGTTCAGCCAGGCGTCGCTCCAGCGGCGTGGGGAGACGCTGTTGCCGAAGTACTCGTGTGAGATCTCGTGCTCCACGACGGTGTCCGTGCCGTTGTCCACGTACGCCTTCGGGGCGAGTGAGTCGGCGGCCAGGAGGGCCAGGGACTGTGTTTCCAGCTCGCCGCCCAGCGGGGTGGCGTAGACACCGTAGGTGCGCAGCGGGAAGGTGCCCTGGCCCAGGCGCTGTTCCAGGAATCGGATCGCTTCGGGGACGGTCTTGTTGAGCTGCGGTTCGATGGATCGCGCCTGGTTCGTGGGGAGCGCGTAACGCAGCTTGATGCCGTGAGGGCCCTGCTGATGCACGACGGTGAAGGGGCCGATCCCGATCTGGAGCAGTTCGGTGGCGAGCTTCTGGCGGCTCTCGAAGCGACGTGTGGTGTACGCGCCGTGGTGACTGGTGGCGGTGAGCTCGCCGTTGGCGATGGAGTTCAGCTTCGTGGGTGCGGTGACGGTGATGGTGGCGGGGGTTTTCTGAGCGGGGTGGTCGGCCAAGGCGGCGATGCGGTGGGCCCCGGAGGGCTGGTTGCTGGTTTGGATCCACGAGCCGTGGCGGACCATGCCGTACGACGCGCCGACGTCGAGCTTCGTCACCTGCTCCGTGTCCAGGACGGGGGCCTGCACCCGGACCCGTACGGTGAACCGCTCGTCGCGCCGCAGCGGCACGTCCGGTGTCACCTGCAGTTCCTCGCCGGAGCGCGACCAGCGGGCCTTGCGGCCGTCGACCGTGACCTCGCGGACGGTGGCGCCGGTCAGGTCGAGGTTGAACCGGGACAGGGCCTGAGAGGCGCGCGCCTGGACGGTGGAGGTGGCGGTGTAGTGCTTCAGGTCCATCGCGAACCGCAGATCCAGGGCATAGTGGCGGACGTCGTAGCCGCCGTTGCCGAGGCCGGGGTGGATTCGGTCGCCGATTCCGGCAGTGCCGGGTTGGAGTGTGCCGGCGGTGTGTGGTGTGGGGGAGGCCTCCGCCGTGGTGCACGCCGTCAGGCCCAGCAAGGCTACGGCAAGTGCTGCCGCGGTCGTGGGGGTCGAAGTGTTCCGTGACATGCCGAGAGTTTCGCCCGCTGTACCGGCGCCGTTGATCGGCCGCGTGGCCGGTTGTCCGCCCCGGCCATCGGCCAGGAGGCCGATGGCCGTCCTCCTTCGGAAGTGCCCGTACCGCGAACCGGTCGAAGTCGTCGCCGTCGTGATGGGCACAGGCACAGTCACTCGGGCCGACGTCGACCGTAGGGACCCGGCAGCCTGCCGGGCCTGCTCGGTGCAGGGACGCGTTCATCGTCGCCGTTCGGAATCTCCGCTGACGTCAGGAGGAGAGGAGGGCTCCCAGCACGGCGAGCAAGGCGCACAACCCGATGTTGACCTTCCGGTAGTGCAGGAAGATCGCGGCGAACTCGCGGATGGTCGCGCTGGGCCAGAAGTAGGAGGCGGTGGGTGCGCCGATGACCTGTGCGTCGACGCCGGTGCGGCGGGCGGTCAGGGCGGCGCGGAAGACGTGGAAGTTGTTGGTGACGACGACGCAGCGGTAGTCCGGATCGCGCTCGCGCATGAGGGCTTCGCTGAAGCGCAGGTTCTCTTCGGTCGTGCGTGAGCGGTCTTCCCGTACGACGTGGTCTGCGGGGACACCGCGCGCGATCAGATAGGCGGCCATCGCGTCGGCCTCGGGCAGGTCCTCGTCACATCCCTGGCCGCCGGAGGTGATCAGCACCGGCGGTCTGCCCCGCGCAGCCTGCGCCTCGTACACCGCGCGTGCCCGCTCCAGCCTTCCCGCCAGCAGGGGCGGCACCCGGTGCCCGCCGACCAGGCCGGAGCCGAGGACGACCACGAAGTCCACGACGTGACGGACTCTCAGCCGGCCGTAGAGGAAGGCGTAGGCGAGAAACGAGAGGAAGACGTACGAGACGTAGCAGGCGGCCATGAGCACTGCCCCGGCGGTGCGTCGCAGCGGTACCGAGTCGGTGTCGTAGGCGATCAGGGTGAGCGTGACCCACCCGAGGACGGCCATCCCCGCAAGACAGGAGAGCAGGTTGGCGGGGCGCCGGCCTTCCTTGCGGACCATCTGCACGCCGTTCGCGATCAAGAAGAACGAGAGGGCGAGGACACCCAGGGCGAGGAGCAGCAGCGCGAGGGTCACCGCTGCGACGAGCGGCGCGGGGGCGTCGCCCTTGGCTGCCTGAGCGAGCAACGTGAGGGTCAGCAGGAGGAAGGTCAGGCCGAGGAGGACGGCGTTGCCGAAGCGGCGGGGGTCGCGCCGCACCCGGGCAAGGAAGAGGAAGAAGGACAGGCCGGCGAGGACCACGAACACGAGTGTCGGCATGACTTCGTCTCAACTTCCCTGCTGCAGATGGCTCTTCACATGTATGACGCGCGATGGACGGTTACTCGGGGCGCGAGCCTGTCTGCCCCGTGACCGACCTGAGCAGGGGGCTGCTGAGCGCACTCGCCCCCAGCAGCCCGGCGACGCCCAGGCCGAAGCACACCCCGAGCAGGGCGACGCCAGCGGTGTCGAGGGTGGAGGCGCCGCCGAGAAGGGTGAGCGGGGCGGCGGCGAAGAGGCCGGTCAGAACGGATCCGCCGGCCAGCACCGTCACCGGGATGAGGGTCTCTTTGCGGCGGGCGGCGTCCAGGACCCGCAGCGGGGTGCCGGCGAGCCGGAGCAGGCCGTAGGTACGGCGGCGGTCCAGGACGGAGGCGGCCGCGGTGATGCCCGCGGAGGCGATGGCCGTGACGAAGGTGACGCCGAGGACGGCCCGGGTGGCGGTGGAGAAGTCCTCCGCGAACAGCCGGCCGGACCAGTCGACGTCGCTTCCGGTGACCGGGTACTGGCCGGGCACGAGGGACGTGAGCGCGGTGCGGGCACGGTCCAGTTTCTCGCTGCCGCCGGGCACCCTAGTGATGATTTGGACGCTGTCCTCGCCGCCCCCCCACGGCGACCCAGTCGATGCCGGTGCTCACGGTGGCGGTGATCCCGGCGTGCTCCAGGCGGTGACGTGCCTCCTGCTGGACCACGGCGGACCGGCTCTTGGGCACGGCCACGGCGAGAGTGTCCGGGCTGCCCCAGGGGGAGGTGCCGGAGACGCTGAAGAGGGCGAAGAACCCGGCGACGAATCCGGCGAGGGTGAGCCCGGAGACCGTGCGCCAGCCGCTCTTGGGGTCGTCCAGGAGGCGGCGCCCGGCCAGCAGGGTCGCCGGAGTGCGGGCCTTCGCGCTGATGATTCGGCCGAGGACGCCGACCACCCAGGGGCCGATCACGGACAGGGCGAGGAAGACCGCCGCGAAGAACAGCAGGACGCCGTCGACCTCACTCTTCTTGTTCCGGGTGAACCACGAGTAGCCGATGATCACCGCGACGAAGGCCAGCGCCCGCAGGAAACTCATCCGGGGCGGCTGCGAGCGCCGGGCCACGCCGAGTGGGCCGACGACGACCTGGCGCAGGCCGAGCAGCGCGCTGACGACGACCATGGCGACGACACCGGCGGGTACGGCGAGCAGCACCGGGAGCCCGACCCACAGGTCGGCGAGGTACCAGGAGCCGCCCGCGACGGAGATCTGGGCGGCGGCGGGCAGCAGGAGCGCGTATCCGGCGGCGCCCAGCAGCGCACCGGCCGTGCCGGTGAGGGCGGCTTCGGCGGCGGTCATGGCGGCGACACGGCCGGGGGTGGCGCCGATCAGGCGTAGCGCGGCCAGGCGCTGGTCGCGTCGGGAGACGGACAGGCGGGCGGAGGAGGCGCCCAGGACCAGCAGCGGGATGACGACGAGGATGGTGGCGATCTTCGCGAGGTCCACGTACTGGCCGCCGATTCCGTACATCACGGGGCGACCGGTGAAGTCGGCGATGCGCGTGGGGGTGATGATGTCGCCGGGGCGGCGCGGGTCGTCCTCGCGCGCGGTGGTGACGGCCGCGTCGGTGGGTTGGTGGCCGACGACGGCGACCAGCTCGCCGGGGTGGGTCAGCGCCGCGCGGCCGAGCGTGCCTTCCGGGGTGCCGGTGACGGGGTGCCGGTCGGCAGGCAGGTGGTCGAGCAGGCCGGCCAGGGCCGGGGACACCCACACCTCGCCCGGCTTGGGGAAGCGGGACATGCCGGGCGGGGCCGGGGCCTGCTTGCCTGGGAGCCGCGCCACGTCGACGACGGTGACGGGTGTGCCGCCGGTGAAGGTGGTGCCAACCGCCTCTACGGCGACCGGGACCGCCGACTTCACGGGGTTGCGCCAGTCGGTGCGGTCGGCCCGCTGCTGGAAGCCGAGGTTGGCGGCCACGCAGACCAGCAGGAGCGCGGTACTGATGGCAGCGGCTGCGACGGCCAGGCCGGTGGCGAGCAGCCCGGTGCGTCCTCCGGCTCGGGTCAGCCGCCAGGTCAGGGTCCAGGTCGTGCGGTCCAGTGCCCTCATCGGTCATACCTCCCGTCCGCGTCACGTCCGGACGGAAACTCCGGGTAGCCGTACGCCTGGGCAGCGTGCGCGGTCGCGTTCCCCTTCTCGGTCAGGCGGCCGTCGCGGACGTGGACGGTGTGGTCGCACCAGCGGGCCACGTTCGCGTCATGGGTCACCACCACGAGGGCGGCGCCCTGGCTGCGGGCGATGTCGACCAGCAGGCTGATGGCCTCCATGCCGGTCGTCTGGTCGAGAGCGCCTGTCGGCTCGTCGGCGAAGATCACCTGCGGGCCGCCGACCAGCGCTCGGGCGATGGCCACACGCTGCGCCTGCCCACCGGACAGCTGTCCGGGCCGCCGGTCCTCCTTGCCCGCCAGGCCCAGCCGGGGGAACCACCCGCGGGCCAGCTGGACCGCCTGCCTGCGCGGCATGCCACCGAGCATCAGCGGCAGGGCCACGTTCTCGTCGGCGGGCAACTCGGGCAGCAGCTGACCGGACTGGAAGACGAAACCGAAGCGGGTACGGCGCAACTCGCTGCGCTCCGGCTCGCCCAGCTGGTCCACGCGCTCTCCGGCCAGGAGCACCTGGCCCTCATCAGGGCGTTCGATGCCGGCCAGGCAGTGCAGCAGGGTGGACTTGCCCGACCCCGACGGACCCATGATGGCCAGCGACTCGCCCGCCGAGACGGACACGTCGACGCCGGCCAGCGCGCGGGTCAGGCCGAAGGACTTCATCAGGCCCGTCCCTCTCAGGACGGGAGAAGCGGTGGCCGTGCCGTACGAACTCATCGGGACGCCTCCAGGGCGGCGTGAGGGCGGGAATCGGGGCCCGGCTCGACCGGGACGTCATGAAGGGGACGCTTCTGCATGCCGTCGACCATCCCGCCCCACCACCACAGCCCGCTTCGGCCGCCGGGCCGGTATGGGCGCCGCCGCATCGGCCCGCAGGCCGACCCTCTCATCGCCTCTCGTCTCTACCCTCGAAGGGTGGAACTCGACACCCCGCTCTCCCCCGCCGTCCGACGGATGATCACCGGCCTGGTCTGCGTCGGCCTGGCAGCACTGTGGCTGCTCGACCTGGCGGGCCTGGTCGACAGCGGCGACAGCCCGCTCCAGCTGATCATGCTGATCTTCGGTACGCTCACCGCCCTGGCCCTGCTCCTGCCCGACCGGCGCCCCCCTTTCGTGATGCGCGCCAGTGCCGCGGCACTGGGTTCGCTGGCACTCACCTCCGTGTGCCTCCTCGGCACCCCGGCGGAGTTCTCGTGGGGCCTGCTGGAAACCACGGCCCTGCTGGGTCTACTCGTCCGCACCGCGCGCCGCTTGCGGCGGCCTGCCGCCGCGGTGGCCATGTCGGCGGCGCTGAGCGTCGCGGTGATCGCCCTGCCGCTGCGCATGAGCACGGACTACGAGACCCTCACGTTCTCCTTCCTGCTGACCTTCGCCGTCGTCGGGGCCGCGGGCCTGGGCTGCTACCTGCGGCTGCTGGACGCCCGACGGGCCCGGGCCGTGACCGCCGTACGCCACAACGAGCGCCTGGAACTCGCCCGGGACCTGCACGACTTCGTCGCCCACCACGTCACCGGCATCATCGTGCACGCCAACGCCGCGCTGATGATCCAGAATTCCTCGCCGGAGCAGGTCAAACCGCTGCTGGAGGGCATCTCCCGAGCCGGCTCCGAAACTTTGGACTCCATGCGCCGCCTGGTGCGGGTCCTGCGGGAAGACGACCACCAGGCCGCACGCCCGGGCGAGCTGCTGACCGAACTCGACCGTCTGGTCTCCGCGTTCGCCGGGCACGGCACCGAAGCGACGCTGGACGCCGAGCCCGCGGTGCGCGGGGCCCGGCTGGCTCCCGAGGTGGAGACGTCCGTCCACCGGGTGGTGCAGGAGGCACTGACGAACGTACGGCGCCACGCCCCCGGAACAGACGTGGCCGTCCGCCTCGGCCTCGACCGCCACGCGGGCGCCGACCTGCTGCGGGTGGAGGTGCGCAACACCGCCCCGACCGTGCGCTCCGCCCTCCCGACCGGCGGCAGGAGCGGCTTCGGCCTCGTCGGACTACGCGAACGGGCGGAGGCCGTAGAAGGCGCCCTGACCAGCGGCCGGACACCGGACGGAGGCTGGTCCGTGACGGCCCGCTTCCCCGTTCTGGCGGCTGTGCAAGGATCACCGGCATGAACGGCGGCAGCAATGCGCACGAGGCGAGAGGGACCCGGACGAAGGTACTGATCGCAGACGACCAGGAGATGATCCGCACGGGCTTCCGGCTGATCCTTGGCACCCAGCCCGACCTGCACGTCATCGGCGAGGCCGCCGACGGGGCCCAGTGCGTCGAACTCGCCCGCAGGCTGCGCCCCGACGTGTGCCTCGTCGACATCCGCATGCCCAGACTCGACGGCCTGGAGGTCACCCGCGCCCTGGCCGGGCCGAGCGTCACCGACCCCCTGCGCGTGGTCGTGGTGACCACGTTCGACCAGGACGACTACGCCTACACCGCCCTGCGCAACGGCGCCTGCGGCTTCCTCCTCAAGGACGCCGCCTCCACTCTGCTGATCGAGGCCGTACGCTCCGCCGCCCGCGGCGACGCCCTGGTCTCCCCCGCCGTCACCGTCCGCCTGCTCAAACACCTCGCCGGACACCAGCAGGCGGCACCCGCCCCGCATCCGCTGTCCGAGCGGGAACTCGACGTCGTACGCCTCCTCGCGGTCGGCCGCACCAACCAGGAGATCTGCGGCGAACTGCACCTCTCCCTGGGCACCGTCAAGACCCACCTGGCCAACATCAAGGACAAGCTGAACGTCCGCAACCGCGTCGAGATCGCCGCCTGGGCCTGGGAGACCGGAACCATACGCGAACGCCACACCCCGCCCGCCTGACGCCTTCCCGCCAATCGACCCGGCAGGCCGACCCGGGCGGCGACCATCAGCCTGCGAGCCGAACCGGCACCGTCACTCCTCGGGTCACGCGACCCTGAAATGCCCTCGTCCTGGAACAGGGCTTTGTGCCTGTTTGCAAAGCCTCTCGGGCATTCGGTCAGGTCAGGATTCGAACATGGGGCTTCGCGGAACCTACGCTCGCGTGAACCCATGGCTCCGTTCCACTTTCGCCACGTGCAGCGTGTAGCTCTGGTACCACTCGGCTTGCCCACGCTTTTGCGCTGCTCGATGCTCGGCGTTGGTCCGCCACTCCGTGAGGGCGTCGGCGTCCCGGAAGTACCCTACGGTGATGCCCAGCCCGCCAGGAGTCTGTGCGTGGTCCATCCCCAGGAACCCCGGGACGTCCTTCACCAGGTTTTCCATGCGGGCGTTGGTCTCGCTGTAGCCGCTCTGTTCCTGGGCTCGCACTGTAGTGAAGACAGCTACGTAGTAGGGGGGTTCATAGGCTTCGACGGGCCTGACAGACGCTTCCGGGTGATCGCTCATGGCGTCACCGTAAGGCGGGACGTGCCCAACGATCCAGCGTCTTTCCTGACCGGGATGCATGAGGGATCGGGGTTCTTGACCGAAGGCCGTACGAGCAATGCTCATGACCTGTGGATCGGCCTCGGGTTGGACGCGGAGGGCGTACCTTCCCGAGTGATCGACTTCTGGTCATCGAGAAGGCCGGCGTTGCACCGTCGGCAGGGAAGGCACGCCCGTGCTGAGCGTAGTGAATGCCGATGGAACGACCGGGACCGGTTCTCTGATTGACGGCATCGTCCGCGAGGGCGCCCGGCGGATGCTTGCCGCTGCCCTGGAAGATGAAGTTAACGCCTATATAGCCGAGTTGGCCGATCAGCGTGACGAGCGCGGGCACCGCCTGGTCGTCCGCAACGGCTATCACCAGCCACGGAAGGTCACCACTGCGGCCGGGACGGTCGAGGTGAAGGCCCCGCGGGTGAACGACAGGCGCGTCGACGAGGCGACGGGCGAGCGCAAGCGGTTCTCCTCGGCGATCCTCCCGCCGTGGTGCCGCAAGTCCCCGAAGATCAGTGAGGTGCTGCCGCTGCTCTACCTGCACGGCTTGTCCTCCGGCGACTTCGTGCCCGCCCTCGAGCAGTTCCTGGGCAGCTCCGCCGGACTCTCACCGGCGACCGTGACCCGACTGACGACTCAGTGGCAGGCCGACCACACCGCGTTCGGCGAGCGCGACCTGTCCGGCAGCGACTACGTCTACGTCTGGGCCGACGGCATCCATATGCGCATACGCCTGCGGGAGGTGAAGTCGTGCGTCCTGGTACTGATGGGCGTGCGAGCGGACGGCACCAAGGAGCTGATCGCCATGGCCGACGGCTACCGCGAATCCGCCGCCTCCTGGGCCGACTTGCTGCGCGACTGCCAACGGCGCGGCATGCGTGCACCCGTCCTCGCGGTCGGCGACGGCGCCCTGGGCTTCTGGAAGGCCCTGGCCGAAGTGTTCCCCGAGGCCCGCCATCAGAGGTGCTGGGTTCACAAGATCGCCAACGTCACGAACGCCCTGCCGAAGTCCGCGCACCCCAGCGCGAAGAAGGCGCTCCAGGAGATCTACAACGCCGAGGACCGCGACCACGCGCTCAAGGCCGTCACCGCGTTCGAGAAGGCGTACGGAGCCAAGTTCCCCAAGGCCGTCAAGAAGATCACCGACGACGTGGATGAGCTGCTGGCGTTCTACGACTTCCCCGCCGAGCACTGGATCCACCTGCGGACCACGAATCCGATCGAGTCGACCTTCGCCACCGTCCGGCTGCGGACCAAGGTCACCCGGGGCGCCGGCAGCGCGGCTGCCGCCCTGGCCATGGTGTTCAAGCTCGTTGAGTCCGCCCAGGTCCGCTGGCGGGCCGTGAACGCACCCCACCTCGTCGCCCTCGTCCGCGCCGGAGCCCGCTTCGAACGCGGACACCTCGTCGAACGCCCCACGGTTCACGCAGCCTGATCCGAGATGGCTGGAGACCCCACTCGCTGACTACGGAGGTCTACGGATGTGGGCCACCGTCACCGTCCATCATGCCGAGTCAGACGCCTGGCCGGCGCTCGTCGGGGCGCCGGCCAGGCACTGCAGGGCACGGACCAAGCGCGTGGCGTCTGCACTGGAGAGCGGGGCGAGGAAGTGGCGTTCCATCTCCTGGCGGGCGAGTTCGGCGTCGTGCAGCCGCTCCCGTCCGGCCGGTGTCAGCTGCGCGATGTTCTTGCGTCGGTCCTGGGGGCTGCGGCGCCGCTCGACGAGTTCCTTGTCCTCCAAGGCGTCCACGAGGGCCACCATCGTGGTGCGGTCGATGCCCAGTTTGCCCGCCGCTTCCAGTTGAGACAGCTCGTCATGCGCGTCGAGGACTGCGAGAACCGCCAGTTCGCGGCCATCGATCCCATGCGGCGCCAAGGCCCGCGAGGACTCCTCGGTCAGCCGCAGGTATGCGTGCTTGAGCAGATAGCCGAGGCGGGAGGAGAGGACCTCCGGCGGCGCGTCGCGAGTCATGGCCGCAGCGTATCCGGAGACTGATAGTCAGCCATGCTGACGATCCACTACGGTGACGGTAGCGTCGCCGTCCACGGTGGCGCGTCGACTCGAAGGACGCGTGGCAACCATGTCCGACCAGCACCTCCCCTCCGTAACGTTCGGAATCAAGACCACCCCGATGCGGGTCCCCTACGAGGACATCCTCCGTGTGTGGCAGGAGGCCGACGATCAGCCCGAGATCGCGGACGCCTGGCTGTGGGACCACCTCATGCCGATCGCCGGCCCGAAGGACGGGCAGATCCTCGAAGGGTGGACGCTGCTGAGCGCCCTGGCCGCCAGAACCCAGCGGCTGCGCCTGGGCCTGCTCGTTACGAGCAATCGGATCCGGCCGCCCGCCGTCCTCGGCAAAATCGCCACAACAGTCGACGTGATCTCCGGGGGCCGCCTGATCATGGGCATCGGCGTGGGCGGCACCGTGCAGCCCCCCAACGCGGGCGGAATCGCCGGCGAGAACCCGGCCGCCGCGGAGTACGCGGCCTACGGCCTCACGCTCGTCCCGCCCGCCGAAGGCATCGCCCGCCTGGAGGAGACCATCGCCATCCTCCGCGGCATGTGGACGCGGGACGTCTTCGACTTCCATGGGCGCTACTACACCCTGACCGGCAACCGCAACGAGCCGAAACCCGTCCAGCAGCCAGGCCCGCCCCTGCTGATCGGCGGCTGGGGAAACCGAACGCTCCGCCTGGTCGCCGAGCACGCCGATATCTGGAACATCCCCGGACCGCCGCACAACACACTGGACTACATCACCGAGCGCAGTGCCGTTCTGGACGACCACTGCACGGCCATAGGCCGTGATCCGCGGACGATCACCCGTTCCGTGCAGTACATCGTCTCCTACGACGACCCAACCGCCGACCGCAAGGCCATCACAGAGCTCATAGCCGCAGGCGTGACGCACATCGTGCTGAGCCTGCGAAGCCCCTATCCCTCCCAGGTCGCGCGATGGCTCACCGACGAAATCATCACGCCCGTGCGCAACACAAGAGAATTCTGACCCACAAGTCTTGACTATTCCTCACGCGGCGTGCGGCACGGGGAAGACCGTCATGGCTGCGGCGTCGGCGAGGCGGCTTGTGCCCAGGGGGCGTGTGCTCGTGTTGGTGCCGACGCTGGATCTGCTGGCGCAGACGGTGAGGGCGTGGCACGAGGCCGGGCACAGGGGGCCGGCGGTGGCGGTGTGTTCGCTTCAGGACGATCCGGAGCTGTGGTCGTTGAGGGTGCGCTCCACGACGAATCCGATCCAGTTGGCGCTGTGGCACGGGCAGGGGCCGGTGACCATCTACGCCACCTACGCGTCTTTGGGTGTTCTGGCGGAGGCGTTCGAGGGTGTCTACGGCCAGAAGTTGGATCCGGTGGACCTGGCGGTGGTGGATGAGGCGCACCGGACGTCGGGGTCGATGGGTAAGGCGTGGGCGGACATCCACGACCAGAGCGTCATCCCTGCCTCCCGGCGGCTGTACCTGACGGCCACACCGCGGATCTGGGAGGAGCGGCTGAGCCGGGACGTTGCCGAGGGGGTGCGGGATCCGCTGCCGCGGGAGATGGCAGCGTCCATGGATGACGAGAAGGTCTTCGGGCCCGTCCTGTACAAGCTCTCGCTCGCCTCGGCCGTCTCCCGGGGCCTGCTGGCGCGGTACCAGATCATCGTCCTGGAACTGAAGGACCCCGTCGTCACTCCCGAGCGGCTGATGGGCGAGGAGCGGCACAGCGAGGAAGTGCGCGGGCAGCGCCTCGGAGCCCTGCAGGCCGCGTTGCTGCACACGATGGCGCAGCACGACCTGTCGACGTGCATCACCTTCCACCACCGCACCATCGAGGCGCAGGCGTACGCGGAGGGCCTGGAGCGCGTCGCGGCCAAGCTGCACGCCGACCAGCCCGAGACCTACCCCAAGCGGATCTGGGCCAACTGGCTCTGCGGCGAGCACGTCCCCGAACACCGGCGAGAGGTCCTCGGCTCGTTCGGCAGCACGGCGCAGCGGGCCGTGCTCTCGAACTGCCGGGTCCTGGGCGAGGGCGTCGACATCCGCGCGGTGGACTCCGTGGCCCTGCTGGACCCCAAGGGCGCGCCGCACGACATCGTCCAGGCCATCGGCCGGGCACTCCGGCAAAAGCCCGGACAGGGCAAGCTCGCCTCTCTGATCGTGCCCGTATTCCTCCAGCCCGGAGAGCAGCCCGAGGACATGTTCACCTCTGGCTCCTACCGGCCTCTGGTGAAAGTCCTGGAAGGCCTGCGGGCCCACGACGAAGAAGCCATCGAACTGCTCGCGATTCCACAGGAGCCTCAGAAAGACGTCGCGCAACCGTCCGTGAACATCGGTGTCGCCCCAGAGGAAGGCGAAGACGAATCCCGCCTGCTGCTCCGTTTCGCCGCCCCCAGGGATCCCGTGATGGTCGCCAACTGGGTCTCCTTCAACGTCATCGACACCGAGCGCCAGGACTGGGCCCGCGGCTGGGCAAAACTGAAGACGTACGTCGAGCGAGTCGGGAATGCCCGCGTGCCCTACGGACACCGCGAAGGCGCGACACCGCTTGGGCAATGGGTGGCAGAGCAGCGGCGGGCCTTCTCGGCTGGGGAGATGAGCGGGCTGCGTGCCCGTCGGCTCGAGCAGCTCGGCATGGTCTGGAGCGTTGCTGACGAGCGCTTCCAGGAGAACCTGGAGGCCGCAAAGGCGTACTACGAAGACCACTGGACCCTCTGCGCTCCCAGGTCCGCAGGGATGCTGGACCGGCCGGTAGGGCAGTGGCTGAGCAACCTGCGCCGCGCGGGCGCGCTGGACGGGCACCCAGAGTGGGAGACCGCGCTCAAGGAGATCGACCCCGACTGGAACCCGCAATGGCCGGCGGACTGGCAACGCCACTACGCCGCCCTACGCGAGCTCGTGGCCGACGAAGACGGACAGGCTGGTGAGACCGAGGTGCTGCCCGGGTTCACGGTCCACGGCATGGACATCGGCAAATGGCTCGCCAAGCAGCGGACATCGAAGGTCTGGGAGGCCTTGACGGACGGGCAGCGCGAGCGCCTGGAACAACTCGGCATCACCCCGCTCGCCGCCGCCCCGGCCCCGGCGGAGCCCGTCAAGGCGTCCACGGCGCCCATGAGCCCCTTTGAGAGAGGCGTTGCGGCCCTGGCGCAGTACAAGACCCGCACCGGCTCCCTGACCGTCCCAAGGGGGCACGTAGAGGCGTTGCCGGACGGATCGAAGGTCAAGCTCGGAGTGTGGATCATGAACCAGAAGGGACGCAGGGGGAAGCTCACCACCGAGCGGCTCGCGCAGCTCGCCGACCTCGGACTCGACTGGGCGAGGAGTGAGGGCGTTCGAGGGGGCACGACAGCGTGAGGATCATGCTCGACAACAACGTCTGGTCCTATTTGGGGGATGCGCGGGCTGGGAGCCGGTTCAAGACGGTCGCTCATGCCCTCGGCCATCGAGTGGTAACCGCGCCGAGCGTCCTGTTGGGGGTGCTGCAGCACCCCCACTCGGACATGCGGGCAGCCATCATCGAGGCCATCACGACCGCGACGGACGAACGGCTGCGCAGCGAGGCTGACCGGGAAGGCGCCGAAGTCGTCTCCGAGGTACATCGTCTGCACCCGGAGTGGATGCGAGCAATGCCCCACACCGGACGCGAGGCGACATGGCGTACGTACTGGACCAAGAGGTTCTGGCGGGAGGCAGCGGAGCACCACGACCGATTGCGCGACGCAGAGCCGGCCCGGCGAACCGCGCGCACGGCCCGCTTCCTCGTGGATGGCGAAGGACGGGCCGGCCATCCTGGAGAACAGGCGTGGATCTATAACATCGCGGTCGCTGCCGCTGAGCGGCGCAGCGGTCTCGGACGGGCCCTGCTGACCGAAGTTGCCCGGCAGGCTCAGGAAGCCGGTCGCACATTCCTCGCCCTGGCTCCTCAGGACGGCGACGATGTTCCCAGCCGCCGCACGTTCTTCCAAGCGTGCGGGTTGAGGATGATCGAATCCGAGACGCCAGGAGCAGCCTGGGGATGTCCAGTCACCGACGTCTTGCGCGGACTCTGAACACGCCCGATCTCTTCACTCGCTCTCGCGGTCAGATGTATGTCCGGTCCGGCCCTCCTGCGTGGGGCCCGGGCCCGATGGCCACGTACCGCCTCAGAGGGCGTTTCGGCGAGCATGGGGTGGGTTGTCGATGACGCTCCCGCCACTTTGGTCACCGGGGCCAGAGGTGCCGTGAAAGCTCTTCCTTGAGTCGGTTGGTGAGCTGCTCACCTTGCTGCAGGTCCTCCACGGGCAGGCGGACAACCTGGATCCCGCAGCGCTGCCACTGGAGGTCTCGGTTTCTGTCATCGGCGTACCGGCGGCGGTCTCGGTGGTGAGGTCCGTCCACTTCATACCCCCTAGGGGTATTC
Source organism: Streptomyces sp. NPDC005483 (assembly GCF_040606035.1). Lineage (NCBI taxonomy): Bacteria > Bacillati > Actinomycetota > Actinomycetes > Kitasatosporales > Streptomycetaceae > Streptomyces > Streptomyces sp. NPDC005483. The sequence continues at coordinate 6,110 of NZ_JBEXEA010000032.1, read as the reverse complement.
CCTACACTCATGCCGGTGAGAACGCCGCGCCCCTCCCGTGCCCGCCCGGGGCCGTACGGCATCCAGCGGGTGAGTGGACGGCGACCGCGAAGCAGCGGCAATACGGTGCGTCGGTATCAGCAGGCAACCCTCAGACCCGGCGCAGGATGGCCCACGATCCCCAGCCGGCTGCGGCTTCAGTTGCCTGCCAGCTGCCGGGCAGGGCGGCGGCCACGTCATCCGCCGGAAGGTACAAGGGTCCGTCTTCACCGAGCTGGTTGATCCACAGCAGGACGCCCTCGGGGGCGAGGACGCGGGCGGTCTCGGTCGGAAAGAGCAGCATGTCGATGGCGGCGACAGCTGCCACTGAGGCATCGGGGAGAGGAAGCTCGCTGGCGTCGGCGCGTACCCGGCGAGGTGAGCGGCCTGCGGCCTGGCGGAGCATCTGCTCGGACAGGTCCAGGCTGATCACCGTCGGGAAGGCGGCGGTCAGCAGGGGGGTGAACAGTCCGGTACCCGAGCCGAGTTCCAAGCAGGGCCCCGCGGGGAGCGGACCGCCGCGGTCGATGGCGTCGCGCACGGGGTCGTCCCGACCGGTGGCGCGTGTGGCGTCCCAGTCGGCGGCCAGCTGGTCGAACTGGTCAGTGATGAACGCGGCGGCTTCGGCCGTCCAGGGCCGTCGGCCGGCAGCCAGGTCACGGGCGAAGGCCCGGAAGACGTCGGCGGTGCCGGGCGGCGGGACCGGTTTGCCGTCCGGGCTGGGCAGGATGCGCGGCAGGGTGGCAGTCACAGCGCTACTCCAGCATGTCGACGGCGGTTCACGGATCGGCCCGTGGGCAGAGCCGGCCCTCCACCCACGGGTGGAGGGCCGCGCTTCAGTGGTGGTGCCCGCCGTGCGCATCCCCTGTCGGGTGCCCGTGCTGCGGGTGGCCGGTGTGATCGTGGCCGGTGTCGGGTGAGCCGCCCATCATGCGGAGCATGGACAGCCCGCCGGTGAGCACGAAGCGCACCAGGAGCACTGCGGCCAGGAGGAGGAAGGCGATGTTGAGCCAGGTGGTGTAGTTCCAGCTCACGCCCGCCATGGGGATCTTCGCGTCGGCCTGGTCGGGGATCAGACCGAGCCCTCCGAAGGCGAGTTCGACGATGTACCCGGCGATGACCATCGCGAGGTAGAAGGTGCCGAGCAGGAAGGCGGCCGTCCTGGCGCCGTAGTACTTCTGGTAGATGTTGAGGATCGGCAGGATCAGCAGGTCGGCGAAGATGAACGCCACCACGCCGCCGAAGCTGATGCCGCCCTTCCACAGCACCACCGCCAGCGGCACGTTGCCGATGGAGCACACGAAGGAGGCGATCGCCACCAGCGGGCCGACGATCGGGCCCCACAGCTTGGCGGCGAGGGGGTGGCCGTCGAAGAAGAAGGTGCGCCAGAAGGAATCGGGAACCCAGGCGGCGATGGCACCGGCGATGAGGAGCCCGACGACCAGGTCGCGCAGGATCGCCGCCCACTCCATGACGAAGACGTGCGAGGTCGAGGTGAAGCCCTGGCGGGAGAACAGGCGCCGGGCGAAGGAACCCTCGCCTGCCACGGACATGTCCATCGCGGCGTGGCCCTCCATCGAGCCGGCAAGGCCCCTTTCGGCCTGCTCGCGGGCGGTGCGCAGGAGTTTGTCACGCAGGAAGATCCGGAACAGCACCGCCAGCACGATGATCATGATCGGGCCGCCGACGAATTCGGCGGCGGTGAACTGCCAGCCCATCAGCAGGGCCAGGATCACGCCGAGCTCGACGACCAGGTTGGTGGAGGCGATCTCGAAGGCCATCGCGGCGGTGAAGTTCGCGCCCTTGCGGAACAGTGAGCGGGCCAGCGCAACCGCCGCGTACGAGCAGGATGACGACGCCGCGCCCAGGCCGGCGGCGACGGCGAGGGTGCGGGGCCGGTCATCGCCCAGGAGCGAGACCACGGTGGACTTGCGGACCACGGCCTGGACGACAGCGGACAGGGCGAAACCAAGAATCAGGGCCCAGGTGATCTCCCAGGTCATCGACCCGGCAATCGACAGTGCGTGCAGTACTGCGTGCATCTGTGAAACCTTCCTCCGTAAGGACGGGACCCGCCGCCCACAGACACGTCCTCTTGGGGTGCTTGTCCGTCGGACCGGGGTGCGGGGCGCCGCCGCGTGGGCGGCGCCCCGCCGGGGTTCAGCCGACGCGCAGGGTCAGGGCGGCGGTATGGAGCCTGCCGCCGGTCTGGAACTGCAGGAACAGCCGCCAGTTGCCGGAGCTGGGCAGCTCGGCATGGAAGGACAGGTCCGGGCCGCCGTTGTCGCCGCTCACCTTCGTGGTCGGGTGGAGGTGGGCGAACGCGGCGTCGCCTTCGTGGAAGGCGGTCAGGTGGGCGTAGGTGTCCAGGTAGGGCTCAAGGTCGGTGACGGGCTTTCCGTCCTTGGCGATCGAGACGGTCAGCGGGTGCGCCATGCCCGCCATGGGCTCGCCCTCGACGGTGACGGTGTACCCGTCGACCTGCGTGCTGGTGGCCGGTGCGGGCAGCGGGGTCTTCGCTGCCTTGCCGGGCACCGTGACGGTGCGCGAGAGCACGAGGTCCGTGCCCTTGCCGGTGTTCGGGGTGAAGGAGGCGAACATGCGCCAGGAACCCGGAGTGAGGGAGGACAGACCAGCGGTCCAGGTGCCGTCGGCGGCCATGGTCGGGTGGACGTGCTGGAATCCGGTCAGGTCGGAGCGGATTGCGTAGAAGTGCATCCGCTTGGTCTGGTCGACGGCGAAGTCGGTGACCGCCTTGCCGTCCGGGCCGGTCACCGTGAACCGGTACGCGGCCTGCTTGCCGGACGGCAGTGTGGAGTCCTTCGAGGTGAGGCGGTAGCCGTCCTGGCCGTTGGACAGGCCGTTGCCGGAAGCCATGTGGTCCATGGCGGGCATGTCGGCCATCGAGGGCGACGCGCTGGACGAGGACGATGCGGAGGACTTGCTGCCGTGGTCCATGCCCGGCATGGAGGCGGAGTCGCTGGAGGAGCCGCAGGCGGCCAGGGTCAGGGCGAGAGCCGCTGCGGCACCGGTCGCGGCGATCGCCCGGCGGCGGGCAATGAGACGGGAAGAGGAGATCATCGAAGCGGGGGTCTTTCCGGGTGGGCGCACCACACCGGTGGCGCGCGGAGAGGGCAGGGCACGGTGCCGGTCCCGGCCGGTGGCCGGGTTTCGGCGGGTGCCTGTCACGCCCGCGCGATGCACGCCTTCAGCAGGTGATCTCTTCCGCCGGACGGTGGCCCGCGCAGCCAGCTCCCGCCTAGTGCCCGCAGCCGGGCCGGCGTCCATGCGGCCAAAGCCGTGACGGCCACCGCGAGGAGGCCGGGCGCCGGCAGGGGGATCCGCTCGTGGGCCGGAGTCGCGACGCACAGCACCCCGGACACGCCGGGAGCCCCGGCGACCTGGAAGGCCTCGGCCGAGCCTGGGTGATGCGTGGCGGGCGCGTGAGCCGTGGTCATGGGGGAGGCATCGTGGCCGGCGGGCATCGGTGCGGGTGCGGGCATGGAGCCGTGGCAGCCCTCGGCGGCACTCGCCGGGGAGCCGTGCATGAGGAACAGGCCGAGGAGCACCGCGCACACGGCCAGCAGCCGGGCGATGCCCCGTCTGCCTGCCTGTCCGCTGCCCACGTTCCGTCCCCTTCTCTTCCTTCACCGGTCGGCGCGCCGACCGGTGACGCGCACCTCACCATACCGGGGCGGGGTATAAACCGCCTCAGGCACATCGAGTCCCGGCCGACCCAGGGGAGGCAGCGGGGCGGGTGGTGTGCCGCAAGCTCGGAGTGTGGATCATGAACCAGAAGGGACGCAGGGGGAAGCTCACCAGCTGACAAACTCGCCGCGCTCGCCACGCTGGGACTGGAATGGGCACGGTAGGGTTAAAGAGTGGGATAAGTTGCTGGTTAAGAAGTCTCAGGTTCTGACGTGAAGGTGCAGGGAAATGGCATCTGAGGAAGAGCTGTTCGCGTCCGTCGACGCTCTGCTGAACGAGGAGCCACACCTGCCGCCGCCGGCGGAGCGGGCCCGGCTGCGGGAGGCTGCCGGCATCACGCAAGCCCGTCTCGCCACCGCGTTGAAGACTACGACCCAGTCGGTGAAGAACTGGGAGAACGGCCGCAGCGAGCCGAAGTCGCCGCGCCTGGACGCCTACCAGCGGCTGCTGAACGGATGGGCGGCGAAGTACCCCGCCCCCGGCGCAGCCCCGACAGCCTCGGTTGCCGCAACAGCGCCCGCGGCATCTACCGAACCGGCTGTGTCCGCGGTGGAGACGGCACACACCCCGCAGACGCCCGCTGTCCCAGCTGCGGGGCCGGCGCGTCCCGCAGCCCGGCCGGCCGCGGCATCGCGGCGTCCGGCCCCGAAGAAGGCGGCGCAGCCCGCAGCCGACCCGCGTTTCCCGCACGGCCCGCTCGCCGTGCTGGACGGCGACGGCCGCGCGTACGCCACGGGCGGCATCGTGCTCGACTGCCCGGCGACAAGTGTGGTGGAGCTGGTGGAGTGGACGCTGCGCGAGTCCGGGCTCGGTGCGCCGCGCCTGCACCGCAACGGCAAGGACAGCGACCCGCTGATCGTGCTCACCGCCGCGGCCGCCGTGAAGCTCGGACTGCCCGAACGCCTTGATGGCCATGAGCAGCGCCGGTCCCTTCGGCTGCCCGAGGATCACCCGGTGGTCAAGCAGGTGGTGAAAGCGAAATGGCGCCTCACCCAGCGCGGGTTCGGCCCCTGGGCAAGGATCTACCGCAAGGTCCAGGGGCGCGAGCGGCAGTGCGTGCAGCTGGCGATCCTGTCCTGGGACGCCCTCGATGAACGCTCCTGGCCCGGCGTTGCGGAGATGGAGCCGGCCGACATCGCCCGCGTCCTGGGCGTGTACGCCCAGCGGGTCATCACCCCGCGCGGTTCCACGGCCGTGTCCGGGCTGGAGCTGATGACCGCGCTGCGGCCACCCACCCGCGCGGTGCAGGACCCCCAGACGGGGAACTGGGTGCCGGGCCACAATCCCGGCTCGCTGGGCACGGAGCCGATGGACCCGGCGCCGCCGGAAGCCACCCCCGAGCATCCTGTCGTCGTGGACAGCGGCTGGACTGGTGGCTTCCTCGACGAGGAGGCGTACCAGTGGGTGCGCGACGTCAGCCTGCTCAACGATGAGGAGTGCACGCTGCCGTACGCGGTCGGCCTGGATCTGAACACTGCCTTCCTCGCGGCCGCGGCCCGCCTCGTCGTCGGTCTCAGTGCCCCTGACCACTTCCACGCTCCGGGGTTCAACCCGAAGATCCCCGGGAGCTGGCTGGTCGATCTGTCCCACGTCGAGGTGGACCCGCGGCTGCCATCGCCCTTCACGCCGGACGGCACCCGGCCAACAGGTCCGGCTTGGTATCAGACGCACACCGTCGCCTACGCCCAGGAACTCGGCTACAACGTGGCCCCGCTGGAGGGGTATCTGCGGCGGGAGACCGGCGCGTACCTGGACCCGTGGCACGACCGTCTCAAGGCCGCCTACGTAGACACCCTCTCCGACCTCGGCGTCACCAAGGACCTGACCGACGCGGAGTTCCTGGCGGCGATGGAGCAGCACAAGGACGCCGACCCGGCGATGGCGGCCGTTCTGGCTGCCATCAAGGCCACGGTGAAGGGCGGCATCGGCAAGCTGCGCGAGCGCCCCCAGGGCAAGAAGTACAAGGAGGGCGAGCGGTGGCCGGCTCTGCAGCGCCCGACCTGGCGCCCCGACATCCGCGCCGCCGTCATCTCCAAAGCGCGCGTCAACATGCACCGCAAACTGCGCAACATGGCCACCATGACGGGCCTGTACCCGCTCGCCGTGCTCTCCGACTGCGTCGTCTACCCCTCACCCGGGGAGAGCCCGCTCGACTTCCTCCCCTACGCCGCCTCCGGCAAGCCCCAGCCCGGCGGCTTCCGCCTCGGACCCACCCCCGGCCTGGCCAAGCTCGAAGGCGTCCAGACGATGCTGTGGGCGGTCGACCTCATGGAGAAAGGGCTGAATCCGGCCCGCCACATCAAAGGCGGCGACGCCGTCCACGACGAAGGCGAGTGAGCAGGTGGCTAACGACGCCGGCAGCGTCCGGTCACTGCGGGCCTGCG